>NZ_JBRILT010000012.1:0-96743 GCF_052977065.1 Shewanella sp. 125m-1 | reverse complement strand
TCCCCAGAACAGTAAAACCAAGGCCTCAACGGTATGCCAAAAATAAAAATGCCGTTCACCTTAAGTGAACGGCATTAATCACTAGATGGGCATTATTTTTAACGCTAAGCGCACCAATTAGTGCACAGGCTCTTCGTCTTCGTCGTCATATTCATCGTCATCTCGGACTTCTTCGCCATTTTCGTCGATGAAATACGTGCCCCAACCGTCGTAATCAATCTTCTGTTTAGCCGCGATGTTAATCATTTTTTCGCAGGCTTCATCTAACAGGTCGGTCTTTAGCTCATGGCTAGCGACAGCATCGAAACAATAGATCACTGAGCCATCTTCTAACTCCATCTCTTCAGCATCGTTAACTTCATAACCTAGCTTAAATGCGTCAACAGCCGCTTTTTCTAAACGATCAAAGTTAGTTGATGAGAAGTGATGCTCAATGGTGTAGTCGGCATCGGCCAATGAACCATCTGCAAGGATCGCTTCAACGATCTCACTATTTTCTTGTTTCTGTTCTTTTAACTGGCGTTCAATAGACATCGATAACTCCTCAAAAATTTCGCGACCGATTATACCGCTTTCGTCATTAATGCAGAAGCTTCTTGGTTCAACTGAGATAACTTTTCAGACATCATAGTGTGAATGCGCTTAGAAAGTTCTTTCACCTGTGTTTTATCAAAACCTGCGGTTTCAATTGGATCCATCATTTCGATGATCACCACACCATTGTTCCAACGGTTCAACTTAATATGACACTGGTTTGAGGCTAATACAGGTACCATAGGTACACCCGCAGCTATTGCCGTATAAAAAGCACCAGCTTTAAATGGCAGTAAGCCTTTACCACGAGAACGTGTGCCTTCAGGGAAGATCCACACAGACAAGCATTTGTCTTTTATCTTGCGGGCCGTTGCTGCCATGGTATCAAATGCTTTGTTACGGTTTTTCCGATCAATAAGAATATTGCCAGACAACCAGTAAATTTGTCCAAATAACGGCATCCAGGCAAGACTCTTTTTACCTAAACTCACCGTGCCTTTGGGTACGACGGCCGTATGAGTGAACATATCGAAGTTATTCTGGTGGTTTGCCAGGAAAATGCACGGCTTATCGCCTTGCTGTTGTGAGTTACGCACAATGACTTTGATACCAAGTACTGGTGCCGCCCAAGAAAAGACTTTGGCGAACATATGTACGTTATCTCGATGCCGAGGACGTAAAATACAAGCTAAGCCACCGATAACAAAGGCTAATAACAGCATGACAGACAAGATCAAACATCTAAGGATTAACAGCACTATAATCTCCCGCGATTTAATTGGCGCCAGTATAGCCACCAACTAAGTGCGACTCAATATAAATACAACTTATGTTAATGAACATTAGTTTACACGTGTAGCCTGAATATGCATGATAGCAAATTCAAGGGATGCTACTTTAGCGTAAACGGCTTAAGCGAACTTTAACCATGCTCAAATATTTTGGAAGATTTTAGCTTAGTTCCCCACCCCTTAAGGTCTGACCTGCCACGCTTATGCTTAACAAGCTCTGATCAAGTCACTGTTATTGGCCATATTGCGACAGCGCTTCTGCTATCTGTTATCGGCTACCCGTCATCGACTAAGAGTGCTCGTATCGAGTCTCGCCGCTCACAGACTGCTTTGATTTTCCTTTAAGCTTAAGTACCAACCTAAAGGCGATAGCACTCAAGGCTAAGGTCGATACGATCGCAGCACCACTAGGTAAGTCTAAGCTAGCCGACAAGACGAGCCCCGATATGTATCCTAGAAGCCCTACCATATAAGCCCAAAATAGTTTAAATCGGCCATAGAAGTGGTTAACGGCCAGCGCTGGCAATATCAAACTACTAAATACCAAATACACCCCAACAAGCTCTACAGAAAGGGTAATCACGATGGCAAAAATAAGATAAAAAGCGCGGCCACTCAGCAAGTCTGGCTTATAAAACAATACCAGTAAGATTGCCAAATACACACTGGCAGGCAAAATTAACTGACTCCAACTCACCCACAGGATCTGCCCAGACATCAGCTCTTTTAGCATCTCGGCGCCGTGGGGATCATTTGATAACAGTAACATGGCAGCCACTGCCGCCAGCACATAGAAACAACCGATAATAGCTTCTAGCTCATCGGCCATTCGCTTAGAAAGCCACGCGATAAATCCTGCACCTGCTATAGCAAACAGCGCTGGCATCCACACATGTGAAAAAGGCAGCGCCTCGATATCATGATTAAGGTGGCCAACAATGGCGCCTAACGCTGCGACTTGAGCGATAGCCAGATCGATAAAGATAATGCCGCGCTTTAATACTTGTTGCCCCAAGACAACGTGAGTCGACAGTACCAAGACGCCCGCCACAAAAGCGGGGAATAAAATTGAAAGTAGATCGAGATCAAACATAGTTAGACTCTTATCATAATAGATAAACCTAAGGCGGATCGCTCAAGCACGATCCGCCTTATTCACTCAGTAACAATAATCAATATCAAGCTATAGGCGTTAACGCTTAGCACTCAACAAGAGATCGATGGCACTATCGTAAAGGCTAAACAGATCGACACTCTGATCATTGCCCCCAACTGACATAGGTAATATCAGCACAGGTAGATCCGATCGCTCCGATAACCACTCTGCCCCACGCTCGCTCTGATATGACGCGATAATGATCGCTAAAATATCACCTTGCTTAGCACGATTAAGTAAGCTGGCTAAATGCGAGCTACTAGGCGGGATCCCAGGCTTTGGCTCAAGATCCGCCACCTGTTCTAGCCCTAACCAGTTAAACAGATATTTGAAACTAGAGTGGTAAGCGATCACTTTACTGTCCTGAAGCGATTTGGCTTTCGCCTCCCACTTAGGGATAGCCGCTTGCCAACGCTTAGTAAAACTGGCCAAGGCCGCTTCATAATCAGCTTTGCCATCGGGATCGAGCTGGATAAGCTTATGGGTTAGGCCACTGGCAACGCCCAGTAAACGATTAGGATCGAAATGTAGATGCGGGTTGCCCTTTGCGTGCACATCACCCATAGAGCGATCCACCGATTCGAGCTGATCTAGCGTATCGATCTGCTCAGATGCGAAGAACAACCCCTGATCGGTCGATCGCACTTTCGCGTTGGCAGACTTCATCTGCAACATTGGCAACCAGCCAACCTCAAGATCCGCACCGGCACAGACTGCCAGATCGGCTTGACGCATTTTAGCGATCAAACTTGGACGCGCCTGCACTTGATGCGGATCTTGCATCGCCGTCGTGGCAGAGTAGATCTTTGCACCGGGGGCCAGCTCTTTCGCTAATGCGGCATATTCAGGCTCACAAGCAAAAATGTTTAACGCAGCAACGGCATTGTTACTCACACCTAATGCCAGTGCTAATGTTAGGGCTTGAACCCCTTTTGATAAAAACGGCTTAGAATTGATGCGCACCGTGAGCCCCCAGAGTCATGACATATTGTAAAGTGATGACGTTGTCATCTTCGATCCCATCAAAGTTTGTCCCCTGCTGGTTGGTGTACTGCAAGCGCACAGTAGAGAAGTGACTATGATGCCAAGCTAGACTCACTTCAGTTTCTTTCAATTTTTGTGGGTCAAAATGATCGCTATGCATCATTTGAGTGTCGATCTGGCCATAACGTAGCCCGGCAGACCAACGAGGTGAGAATTGAAAAACACTGCTCAAGTACCATCCATCTTGATAATCTTTGCCTGAATCATCGTGACCCGGTTCTTCATGCTCGTCATGATGCTCTTCAAGTGGGGCAAAATCGGTGACACGGAAATACTCACCACTTAACGTTAGGTGTTGGTACTTATAGTTACCATTAGGAGCCCACTTATAGACAAAGTCTGCAATGTAAGTGTTCTCTCCGGTGTATTGGGCGTTATGGCTGTGATCATGGCCATGGTCATCTTGCACTTCAACGTGCTCATGTTCATCCGCTGTCATACGGCCATTTTCATTACGTAGGTAACTTAATCCTGCTTGCCAAGAACCGTTATCACCCACATCGCCACCTAATTTGGTGAAGGCGGTGTAAACCCCAAGGTTTTTATAATCGCGCTCGCCATGCTCATCTGCAGCGCGCATTTTGTCACCCTTAAAGCTCTCGACTCCCATGGTCCAGTAGAGATCTGTTGGTGCAACATAGTTCAAGCGCACACCATCATCAAAATAGTGGCTGCCCAAGAAAGCACGATAAACCGCGGGTCTATCTGAGAACGCATCCGTATGTACATGTTGATTGTTCAAGTAACCAATGTCAGACAGAAAACGACCCGCTCGCACCGAAAAACCAGCGGGCATCGCCAGAGTTTGAATAAAGGCTTCCTCTAAACCCAGCTCAGTTTCACCGTCATGCATCTCGACGACAGCCGTTAATTTACCGTAAAACATATCGTCAATGTTGGCGCTCATTGCGACCTCAGTATGGCCTAAGCCAAACCCTTCAACACGCTCTGACATCGGTCGCTCGGCGCTTTGATAATAGCCATCAAGTACTGCACTGATCGCCGGGTTAGTTAAACTGGGATCGCTTGCTAAAGCTTGAGTTGAAAATAGTGCGCACGCTGCTGCTACGCCAGTTAGGCGCATAGTTGAAATAGTCATCTTTTCTCCGAAATACAGCTAAGCCTTCCCTGTGGGAATACTTTAAAAAATTCTTAGTTATTGTTTGGTATGAAGAATTACGCTGAAGCTGGAGGGGCGCGGCTATTAAAGAAACTCACATGACGTGAGTATGAAGGTGGCAGGATGTACTCTTGGCTTTCAATTCCCTGACGCTCAATAGCAAGCTTAAGTTCACAACTGGGCAGCAGGTTATTGACCTGGTGTTGGTGATAACACAGAGTACAATGGTTTTTAGCGCCATCGTCCAAATGACTCAGACTATGAGCGGACGCCGCAAACGACAGACACAGGAATACGGCAACAAGCCCTATTACCAGTTTCTGCTTTACGCTACTCATTCGAATCACAGTGTTAACCTTATGTGTTAAAACGTGACCAAGTTTATTGCGCTGACAGTTGAAGTCAAGTATTGATGCAGGCAAAGCGTTAAAAAGTGTTTGTGAGGCAGATCACATTGGCTTGAATGCTAATTAATACTGACTTAAGCTCTAACAACTAATATTGCTAGCGTGAAATGGTATCCATAGTGATATTTAACAAGATTTGACCCATTAAAAGGCGCAACTATCATGCTTGAAGTTCTTCGCTCAAACCTAAAATTGATCATCATGACTACGCTATTTTTTGTCGCAATACTTGGCGGGATTTACTACGTAGAAGCTGCGTTAGAAGCGCAAGTTCAGGTTGTTGACTAACTAAGTTATCGACTAAGCAATTTATTTAGTCACGGCTCAGTAACACTCTGGTGGCCAAATACCATCGGAGTGTATCGGTTCTGTCGAGAATCTAGGATATCGTTGAAACGTTTATCGTAAACAGTCTTAACAAGCGCTCGCCCAGGTTTATCCCTGCGATGTTTATCTCTGCGATAAACCTTTTGCAGTCACTCATCAAAAACGTCTTTTGCACAACTCGTGCGGCGTGATTAGCGATACTTTTTAAGATGCTCGCTATTATCCACCAGCTCAACTTCGGGCCCTTCAATGACTTTCAGATTATCCATTAGATGAGTCACTAACATCACCATGATGGAAAAAATAGCGAGCGGAATACCAAACGAGCGAATATCGCTATCAAAATAGCTCCACACAAATAGCCCAACCCCAGCATAAAAGCTAACGATTTTGACCCAAGATAAAACAACACTTTTACCTAACCAAGCCTGACAAAACGGACATTGGATCTCGGTGCTCAACCCTTTGCCTCTTTGGTTTTCAATTTTATCTATCGCAAATGATTTTGAACAATGGGCGCATATCACTAAGCTTATCTCTCTTTAGCTGCATATTGGCGCAGTTTTCGCCTAATATTAAGGTGCCGAAGTTTAGCAGATTTAGCCGTGTATTCGCTATCATGCTTATCACTATCACAATAACAAATCGACAGTTTTCCAAAGGCGTAATATTATTACCAGATCCTGGGAACTAACGGACATACCAAATGCATAAAATGCTCCCCAAAATTTTGATGCTTGTTTTGTGTTTTTGCTCATTTGTAGTGAATGCACAAAATACTGAATTAACTAACAATCTAAATAAACTCCAAAGCTTAATCGACAGCGATGTAAATGCACTGCCTCATGCTAAGGGCGAAATTAAGACATTTCTTGAATATCGTATTGGACGCAATGCCAGCTTGTTGCAAGAAACGTTACAAGAACAGATGGATAAGACGGAGCCTGATCTTCCGTATCTAAAGCCTTATATTGTTAAGCAACTTGCTTTTACTGATGCAGTTGAAGCTTATTTTGCCAAACAAAAAGCGACGCTCATGAGTGAAGTGGGTAGCAAGGGTGATCGAGAGATCATGCTCGATCTAATGCAGATCCAGCGCGAGCAAGACAAGTTATTTAGTTCAGAAAGTGAACTGCTGACTTGGGCAAAAGCCGTAGGCATTAATGTTGATGAAAAAACGAAAGTGTTTATCTCGACGTTAATCACTCGTGCCGATGACTTAAACAGTTTTGTTTACTACAACCAAGAACGCCTAAACCAAGCCGTTGCAGATGTGCAAATTGCTGGAGCTGATGTTAGCGCAGAGCAAAAGTCTTTGGTCGTTGAGTTAAAAGAACGCCTAGATCAAAGCTCTACTAGCCTTTCAACCACGATTGGCCTATTGGATCATCTAGGCCAAGATACTGCACTTTACAAGCAAACTCTGTTTAGCGTATCGGGTGACATCACTCAAGACGTGTTGAACTTTGATGTTGCGAGTAACTTGTTAACTGAATGGATGACGATTGCAAAAACTCAAGCCATGGAAAATGGTGCGGGGATCATGTTTAAACTGATCATTTTCTGCTTAATCCTTATCCTGTCGAGCCTAGTCGGCAAAATAGTTAAGCGTGTAGTAGAAAAAGCCGTCAGCAACTCAAAGCTTAAATTCAGCATGCTACTGCAAGACTTCTTTATCTCTCTTTCCGGTAAAGTGGTATTTGCGCTTGGTTTACTGATTGCCTTATCGCAACTTGGGTTCGAGCTTGCGCCACTGCTTGCTGGTTTCGGTATCGCTGGTGTGATTATCGGTTTTGCTCTGCAAGATACCCTATCAAACTTCGCTTCTGGGATGATGATTTTGATTTACCGCCCATTCGATGTGGGTGATCTGATCAATGCCGGTGGTGTTACTGGCCGTGTAAGCCACATGAGCTTGGTATCGACTACGATTAAGACCTTAGATAACCAAAGACTTATCGTTCCAAACAATAAGATCTGGGGTGACACCATCAACAACATCACCGTTGAGCATCAACGCCGTGTTGATCTGACTTTTGGTATTGGTTATGGCGATGATATTGAGCATGCTGAAAAAGTGTTACGCGATATCGTAATGGCGCATCCTTTAGTATTAAAAGATCCAGAGCCTACGATTAAACTGCACACGCTTGGCGAGTCTTCAGTCGACTTTATTGTTCGTCCTTGGACTAAGCCAGAAGATTACTGGGATGTTTACTGGGATATTACTCGTACCGTTAAAATGCGCTTTGACGCTGAAGGTATTAGCATTCCGTTCCCGCAGCGCGATGTACATATTTATCAAACAGCTGTAGAAAAATAAGCTACAAAGATAAAATGAAAAAAAGCCCCGACAACCTTAAGTTGTCGGGGATTTTTTCATTTTATAATCGCCCTTAAGCCAGACCAATAATCTCACCAGCATCATTAATATCGACATTAAGGTAACCCGGCTTAACCCCAAGACCCGGCATGGTCATCACTTGTCCGACTAATGCCGTAACAAAACCCGCTCCGGCATTCAGCCTTAGCTCGGTGATTGGCAATTCAAACCCTGTTGGGATCCCTTTAATATTAGGGTCATGACTTATCGACATCGGTGTTTTAGCCACGCAGATAGGTAAACCAGCATAGTCATGCTTAGTTAGCCAGTTTAGCTGCGATCTCGCTTTATCCGATAACGTCACACTCGATGCGCCGTATCCGACCTCAGCTAAGGTCATCAACTTAGCCTCTAAACTTGTATCACTTTGATAAAGTAGCTTAAAGTCTGACGGTGTTTGTGTGGCGCGGTACACCATATCAGCGAGTTTGCTTGCGCCTTCTGCGCCTTTGCCAAAGGCTTCACTGATCTCGCTACCAAAAGCCTTAGTTTGCTTAATACGCTGGCTCAGCCATTCAAGTTCCTCGTCGGTATCCGTTGGAAAGCGATTAATCGCCACCACAACTGGCACGCCATACTGGCTAACGTTATTGATATGCCATTCTAGATTAGCAAAACCGGCTTGTAGTCGCTCCATATCTGGCTGGTTGATATCGATATCTGACTCGATACCGCTGTTAGCCTTAAGTGCTTTAAGCGTCACGACAACAACCGACGCACTTGGTGCATAACCAGACTCTCTGACTTTAATATTACTGAACTTTTCAAAGCCCATATCGGAGCCAAAGCCCGCTTCGGTGACGACAACATCAGCCAACTTGGCCGCAATCGTATCGGCAATAATCGAAGAGTTACCATGGGCGATATTGGCAAAAGGACCCGCATGAATAAAGCAAGGATCGCCAGATAAGGTTTGCATCAAAGTCGGCTCAATCGCATCAATCATAATCACCGTCATTGCACCAGCAACACCTAAGTTCTCTGCGGTAATCGGCTCACCTTGAGTGTTAAGTGCTAATACTAAACGGCCAATACGCTGTCGAAGATCTTTTAGATCTTGGCTTAACGCCAAGATAGCCATCAGCTCTGATGCCGCTGTAATATCAAATCCAGACTCATGCACTGGGCCATTCATCGCGCCATAGCCTACTTTTATCTGTCGTAGGCTACGCTCATTGTGATCCACCACTCGGCGCCAGAGGATATTATCCGCATCGATATTGAGCGCCGGTAAGCCTGACTCTTTAGTAAAGTCAGCGGCGCCTAAACGAGTTTCATGGAATAAACGCGCATCGATTGCTGCCGCAGCTAAGTTATGGGCGCTACTCACGGCATGGATATCACCGGTCAAGTGCAGGTTCAATTCTTCCATAGGTACGACTTGTGCAAAACCGCCACCTGCAGCGCCACCTTTAGTACCAAAAACCGGTCCCATGCTCGGCTGACGAATACAGGCACAAGCTTTAACACCATTGAGATTCATCGCTTGAGTGAGGCCAATTGTGGTCACGGTTTTACCTTCCCCAAAAGGTGTAGGCGTAACGGCTGTTACAATCACTAACTTGGCATTGGGTTTATCAGCTAACCTTTTAGCTACGGACAAGGAAACTTTAGCTTTGTTAACGCCACAAGGGGAAAACTCATCTGGGTTCAGTCCGAGATCGTTTGCGATCTTGGTGATGGGTAAACAGGTATGTTGGCTTGAAATTTCAATATCTGACTGCATGCTTATGGCTCCACAATCTATTATTATGTAGGGTAATTACCGCTGCAATATAGGTGATCTATGATAGCTAGAAAATAACAATCCGATGTTATTTTAGCTTTTTGTAATCTACGTCAACAAACTGGTCATTTTTTTGTCGATTTAACGTTCAACTTTACAATATAAGGCTTTTTTATAATGCCAAAAATACCGTGTTTACATTAGATTTTAGCAACAAAAAAGGCGCTTTCAGCGCCTTTAATTATTCAACAATAAACGATTATAAAAAGGTAATTTCACCGCTTAAATGGGGACGACGGCCTTTTTGATCTCTCAATTCAAATACCGTTTTATCGTCCTGCTCCTCAGCTGAAAAGCTCACATTGCTTGGCATAAATAACGGTAGCTTAAATGCCACATCAATCTGGCAGGCGCGATCGCCAATATTAGGCATTAACTGTGCAATACAGCGCCCTTTTGACCACATGCCATGAGCCAATACACGATCAAAACCAAAGCGTTTAGACATCACGGGATGTAAGTGGATCAAATTATAGTCACCAGAGGCTTTAGCATAGCGACGACCTAAGTCTTCGGCTAAGCTCCAGCTTATTGGCTCTTGCCAAGTCATATCATTGGCTTTAGGTGGACGAATTCGCTTCGCCTTACCTTCGATGCGGTATAGATAAGTCGACAATGATTCCCAAACTAGCTCACTACCTACATACGCTTTAGAAACTAACTCGAACTCAAGGCCTGAGTCAGTCATACAACTCGTGGTTAACGCGCATTGAATTTCGAACTTTTCATCTACGCGAGCACTACGGTGCACAGTGATGCTGTTTTTTAAATGGATCATGCCAAGCAGTGGGAAGGTGATCGCTTCATGGGTAAAAATCACCGCATGTAATCGAAATGCCATCACATACAGATAGGTCGGCGGTAGCGTTTTACCGTCAAAATCAAAGCCACATACTTTCGCATATTGGACTACTTTATCTGGCGAAATCGATACATTCGGGCTCGTCACCTTGACCATCGGCAATGGCTGCTGGTCCCAACCGGGCTTGCGTCCAAAAAATATTTTGCGATAAAGGGTGAATAGCGAAGGCAACGCCTTTAAATCGATACAGTATTCTTTATTCAAACCGATAGAACCTTTTGCAGTAACACAGTGAGCCAAAACAAGCGGCTTATTATACATCAAAACTCCCAAACCCGATAATCGCCCTAACCGACCGGATTCGATACACCTTAGCTACAGGTTTGTTGCCAACAGTTTTTAGCCTTAACCCCCAAAGGGAGCAAGTAAGATTGAACACTTTTTTGTCCTACTAAATGCCCGGCACCGACGATGACAAATAGTGGCTGTAATGTATTGGGCGATTGCATCAAGTCAACAATTCCCTGAGCCATCGTTTTATTGCGATCCCAGAGCATCTTCTCAACCATTTGCGTTTCACCGTCACGCAGCATCTCACCTTCCATGAGATCGGCAAGCTCTGTTTCATCGCCGCTACGCCACGCTGAAATTAATTTGAGCATATCAGAATCGGGAGCTTCAATAGCCTCTCTGACCATATTCCACTGCGTATCAGCGTCAAAAGAGGATAGCAGTTCAAATTGAAACTCCGTACTTTCTAACTCATAGACGGGTCGATTTCCAGCCTGACTCACTAACACCGAATCCACGCCATAAAGACCGCTATAGCCAAGTGCGGTATAACGCCCAATACTAAGCTGCATAGACTGTAACCAGGGGGCATAGTTTTCAATCGCGGTACAAAATTGCTGCTTATCTTGGCAATACTGAGTCAATACCTTCTCGGTCTGTGCATCTATCGGTATTTTCTCAGAGCCATATTTAGCCAACAATGCTGGCACATTCGCATCTCTCACATCGGCCTCGACAACTAGCGCCGCCGACTTTTGAAACGCCTGCTCAACTTGCTTTGCTAGTGGGAAAAAGCTCTGCTGGCCAATATGGATAGAGCCTAGAAGATAAGCGGTTTTACCTTGATAAGATATTTGATAAAACGGCGGTTTATCATCCGGAGCAGCTTGAATTGTTACTGACACAAACAACAGACTAAGCCCCAGTAGTGAGAATAAACGTCTAGCGACACTTGTTGCTATCATGCTTGCCCCTTATAATTCAGCAAAATTTAAAATTGAGAGGCTGTTATGCCACACACACAGGTTATCGAGCAACTAAAAGCCAGTTTGCAAACCGCCTACCGCCAAGCCATTGATGCAGATGCTAGACTGGACGAACTGAAAAAATCCGGTCACGTAAAGTTTGATGCCATCTTTAGTGAATCAGAAGGATTTACAACCACAAGCAACCGTTTCACGCCATATGTGCAAGAACTTGCTGCCGATATGGAAGGGTTTATTCAAGAGCCAGAGACGCTTGCAAAGGCGTTAGAAAGCTATATCCCAAAACTTGGCTTGCTACTGCAAACCATGCTGGCGTTTAAATCAAACGCAAAATAGTTTATCTGCCCGCTTGTTATTAGGAGAGGGTGTTTTTTAATGCTTGATTTAGCTTAAAAACAGCCTCTACTACTCCGCCCCAACGACCTGTCATATCAATGTAATACCTATGTCATAGACTCTTTCTTATAATCCATATTTGGCTGGGAAAGATGTCTGCAATTGATCTACAACATGAACTATCAAAGATCATCGATAATGAAAAAATTAAAGCGGTCTTTCAGCCCATATGCAATATAACGACTCACCAAATTCACGGCTTTGAAGCCTTAAGCCGAGGACCTGAGCATAGTCCACTATTTTCACCGGTTCCATTATTTAAGACCGCTGCCTACGAAGGACGTCTCTCAGAACTCGAAAGTTTATGCCGACGAATTTCCATTCAACAATTTAAACATACTCAACTTCCCGGCAAACTATTTTTAAATATTTCTCCTAAAGCACTTTTAGAGCCTAACCACGCCAAAGGCCTCACTCTGAGCCTAGTACAGGAATTAGGCTTACACCCATCCCAGGTGGTGATAGAGCTTTCAGAGCAGTATCCTGCCGATGATATCGATCTGTTAAAGTCCTGCTTAAACCACTATCGAAGCCAGGGGTTTCTGACTGCGATTGATGATCTAGGAGCAGGCTATTCAGGTTTAAGGCTATGGTCCGAACTGGCTCCAGATTATGTAAAAATTGATCGGCATTTTATTGAGTCGATAGACACCTCATCAGTAAAACAGGAGTTTGTTCGCTCCATCATCTCCCTTTGTCAAAATCTTAGTTGTAAGGTGATAGCCGAGGGGATAGAAACCCAATCAGAGTTAGCTGTGCTAAAGCAGCTAGGGATTGTTTATTGTCAGGGATTTTTACTCGGCAGACCAGAACCAACCCCCAACCGCCATATTCCATTTAGCCCCTCTATCGAACCCGTAATCCCCAGAGTGCGTTTTGCTGAATCGGCAGAAAGCCTGTCTAGCAAGGCTATAACCTGCCAGTTCGATAACAAACTCAAGCTAATTGGTGAGACATTTAACCAGCACTCAAACCTACAAGCCATCGTTGTGATGCGCGGCGAACAAGTGATTGGCATGGTACTAAGAAGTCAGGTAATCGAGCTGTTCAGCACTCCTTACGGACGGGCATTGCACGAACATAGAGCTGTAGATGAAGTGCTCACAACCGAGCTCATTAGTATTGAAGCCGAAATGCCCATTTCTCAAGTCAGCCAACGGCTGACTATGGAGTCGACCGATTTAGTGGTCCAGCAATTTATTATTCTCAAGCAAGGTAAGCTCTTAGGTATCGGCCATACCAAAGAGCTGTTAGCTAAGATCACTGAGCAAAAAATTGCAATCGCAAGACATGCGAACCCACTAACCGGGTTACCTGGCAATATTCCGATCCAAGAAGAGCTGCGAAGACTACGACTACAAAAAAAACGTTTTTATCTCGCCTACTTTGACCTGTCTCACTTTAAACCTTACAACGATATCTATGGCTTTTGTCGTGGTGATGAAGTGATTATGGAGGTTTCTCGGTTACTTTTATGCCAGCAAACAAGCAGTAACTTTATCGGCCACATAGGGGGCGATGACTTTGTGATAATCAGCACTTGTGTTGATATAGAGCGTCAGGCTAAAGAAATTATTGACGAGTTCGATACCGTAAAATCTTCTTTTTATTCAAAGCGACATTGGCAAGATAAGCAGATGCTGGCTGAAGATAGAAATGGTGTTCAGTGCTATCATGGGCTGATCTCACTCACGGCGGGTATACTTCCCCCCTCAATCACCTTTGGCTGCAATGAGCATCAACTGTCTCTTTACAGCGCTCAAGCAAAAAAACAGGCGAAGCAAGCTGAAAGCTCACTTAGCCTATTTACACTAGAAGCGGCAATGAGTTCGTAATACTGGCAGTTCACACTTAGCCGCCAAACTGCTTAACCAATTGAAATTTAATATTTTAATAATAAAACGCGTTAAAGGTTAGGCTTTACCGTTTTTTTAAGCCAGGAGGCTAACATTGTGTTTTCGTAGCGATAGGGCTTGTCATTCCTCGCATTAACCGAATACATAAAGTTCATATCTGTTAGCTTCTCGTCACCCGCCATAATCACTTTATCATCTTGTAGAATTTTGTAGCTAAAGGTAATACGTGGTGGATAGATATTTTTTACCACCCGAAGGTCGTGAGTAGTCGCGCCAAATGTGGGCCTAACGTCACCAGCTAAATCGAGATCGGTAACAACCATCTCTAGTTTCTGTTCAGGCTTGAGAACCTTCACCGCTTCCTTGTTTAAGCTTTTAGTCAGTTGTTCGAAGGTGCGTTTTTCAAAACGAGATTGAATTTCTCCGCTCGATCTTATGTCTCTAAAGCTGTTGGGATCTTGCCACTCAATTTTGACAACACCATCTTCAGTTATAGGGTTTTCAATCGCTTCATCTGCGGCCCAAGCAGAGCTAGATGCAAGTATCCCCGCGATCAGTATATGTTTAACCTTCATATGTGCCTCCACAGTCGAGCGTGACTGGATGATTAATAAGTAAACTATACAATGTAGCACCTGTACCTAAGCTTAATTCTGCACTTTACCGTTACCACGATAATATTAGTAGACAATGCGATAAGCCACTTTGTTGCGTTAATTGAAGTGTTCCCCTATTAAAGCATCATTTATCAGCTTATGATTTGCTTTGTTTGGCACAGCTCATAAGCTACAAAGACTAAGCTACAAAGACTAAGTATTAAGCTATTACAGTGCAATTACTACCAACCAGTTATTGGAAACGAGTCCATGCAGAAGTTCACTCCAATTTTGTTTGTCATAATATTATTTGCCGGCCTAGCTGCAGCCATTTTTAGTATCAACCAATCCGAGACATCAGAGTCTGAAACATGGTCAGCTTTTATCTATAAAAATGGATACAACTCTGGTAAATATGACAAGAAAGATGACTTTGACAGCTATCCAAGCTGTAAAGCATACGCTCAGCAAGCATCTGATAAACTGGGCGGTGTAGCCTGGGAGTGCGGCTTAAACTGTCGTTTTGATTCAATGCGTCAAGGCTTTCATTGTGAAACGATGACAAATGAATAGTATGTAATCCTGACGAATGAATAAAAGGTAATCCTTATTATCGAAGACTTTTAAACCTTGTTCTTCAATAAGTTCACTAAGACTTGCTTCTCAATAAGATCACTAGGATCACTAAGACCACTATCATTAGCCGTCTGACACACCTCCCCTTCAGCAAAACAACCTCCAGGCCTTAACTCGCACCTGAATTAGCACCTAGATTAGCAACTTAACATGTAAAAGCCGGTAGTTCGTTTTTTGTTCAGCCTGTGTACATGTTGCATTCGCTAACATACGTATCAAGTTAACACGCACCACAGAGGAATACTCGCAAGCTTGCCACTAATGCTAATAAGAGCAAATGTGCAGCTAAGAGCAAACGGTTCCTAAATTGGGTCATCTATTTAATTGTTTGGAGTCACTATGAACTATTCGAATATTACCAACATTCCGTTTTCTGGCCGCATGGCATTTATCGCTGCAATATTGATCTCTTTCAGCTTCATCGGCCAAGCCGGCGCAGAGGAGTTTACTGCCAAAGAGAAAGCAGCGATCGCAGGCCACTATGAAATCTTAGACCAACATCAAGCTAAGTCAGATCAAGCATTAGAGTCTAAGTTACAATCTGAGTTTGATGAGCAGGTGCAGGAGTCTGAACAGGAGTTTATGGAGTTAACTTGCACAGCTTACGGACTAGACTTCGACAGTGAAACTGAAGTTTGCTACGAGTAATAGCAATCGGTATTAGATTGAATCCCCAATAAAAACGAGGCCATGCCTCGTTTTTATTGCTGTTAGCGCCGACGAGATTGCTTTAGAAAGGAAATGCGGCACTCAATAGTGGATAAGCAGCCTTAAGCTGTTTTTTCTTATGAGAAAATTTCTTACCTGCTGGGTTAGCCTGGCCCGATGGCACATAAGGTAGCTCGTCATCGCTACGATCTTCATAAAGCTGGCCAGCAATAAGATCGTATTCATCGAGGAAAGGATAGGCAGAGCCATCTTTTTCAGGCCAAAGCGTTAGAGAGCCTAACGCATCAGGCGACTCAATCACTTTGTCGTACCAGTCTTTACCTAATGAAATTAAGAAGCAACGAAACTCAGCAAAGGCATACTCAGAATCACAGCCGGTAATAATATAAGCCGCGCCCCACACTGACCAAGAGTATGAACGACGCATCTGTTGACCAAATATCTTGTCAAAGTCACGCAACTCTTCATTCGTTAACGGGCTCAGCTTTTGCTTAAGCGCTTCTGCAAGTTCAGTTTGCTCTTGTTGTGGTGATGTTCGGGTGACTAATTCCCAAAACTCAGACTCTGTCATCGGATTCTCTAAAATTGTACGCTGTGATAGTCGCTATTCTATCGCATTACTCGCCATCTTAGCTAAACAATATCATTCATCGACTTGGCCAATTAACAACGCGCTGTAGACGCGGACAGCGGTTTTTCTTAAACTTCGAGCAACAAACCTATAAAAATATAACGGCTTGAAATATCCCATGACCAAACCTCACCCATTATTAGCCATTTTAATGTTTTTCTACGCTCTACTCGCAGTTGCCGCGCTCTGGCGAACCTTTACCACCCAAGCCTTCGATCTATTAACTTTAGGTGTATTTCCTGTGCTTTATGGCTTAATCATGCGCCAATTTTGGGCCGGTGTGGTACTTAAAATCTACCTAGCCATTCAAACCGTTGCCTTACTTGCATTAGCAACCGCTGCCGTTATCGCCTACCAAATTACCCCTGAGGATGTAAAAGTCGTATATAACGGCCAGAATATTCCTATTATTGGCATCGTCATTGCTGCAATCATCGCTATGACATTCCAATACTGGGTCGCTTTTAGTGCAAAGACACGACAATACTTAAAGCCCAACCTTGTGAGTTAACAGCGCAATGACGAACAAGATCTCAGACTAAGCCAAGCACACAGCCTGTTACTTACTTGATAAGCAACAATGCTTAACGTACGTTAACGCCATAATAGCAATAAGATCGGTAATAAATTTATGAGTCATTTACAGCCCAGCGAACTATCAATCTTGCTGGTTGAGCCTTCAGATACCCAAAGAAAAATTATCAGCCAGCGCTTAATGCAAGAAGGTGTTAGCAACATACAAACAGCCACCACGCTTGCTGAAGCTCTGCATATTATCAACCGTCACCAGCCAGATCTTGTCGCCAGTGCCATGCACTTTGAAGACGGAACCGCTTTAGAATTACTGCAGCAACTTAAAGCATCGGTTCACTTTAACGAAATCCAATTTATGTTGGTTTCAAGTGAGTGTCGACGCGAGCAGTTAGAACACTATCGTCAATCGGGGGTCGTTGCGATATTGCCTAAACCTTTTTCTAGCGAACATTTAGGTAAGGCGCTCAATGCCACCATCGATCTACTAACTCATGATGAATTAGATTTAACTCATTTTGATGTACAAGATCTGCGAGTGTTAGTGGTCGATGACAGTAAAATGGCCCGTAATATTATTAAGCGTACTATTACCAATCTCGGCTTAAGGATGATCACTGAGGCCCAAGATGGCCAAGAAGCTATTGAGCTGATGCAACAGCAGATGTTTGATTTAGTGATTACCGATTACAACATGCCCAGCGTAGATGGTTTAGCCCTGACTCAGTTTATTCGTAACGACAGCCAACAATCCCATATTCCGATTTTAATGGTGTCATCTGAAGCGAATGAAACTCATTTAAGTAACGTGTCTCAAGCCGGAGTGAATGCGCTTTGCGACAAACCTTTTGAGCCCAATGTCGTCAAACAGATCCTTTATCAGCTGCTTGAAGAGTAAAAAACTGAGAAATTGCCCCTATTTTTGACTTTAATGCTTATTTCATGGGGTTAAAGCGCTTTTCAAATGCAAATGCTTGTGGCATGTTACATAACGCTACTAACAAATAAATCTACGGAAAGAAGAGACTATTCAAATGAATAAGACTGAACTTGTTGCAAAAATGGCTGAATCTGCAGAACTAACTAAAGCTGAAGCCGCTCGCGCCTTAAAATCTTTTGAAGAAACTGTTGCAGAAGCAATGAAGAATGGAGAGAAAATCTCTATCGTTGGTTTTGGCTCTTTTGAAACGACAGAACGCGCAGCGCGTACTGGCCGTAACCCACAGACAGGTAAAGAGATCCAAATCCCAGCAGCTACAGTTCCGAAGTTCAAAGCTGGTAAGACGCTTAAAGATAGCGTTAACTAAATCACTGTTTCCGCAGTTGATAACTAAACCTCCTTACGGGGGTTTTTTTATGCCTGTATCATTGCCCCCTCCTCTGCCCTATCACGGTGCTACCTGCCCCAGTTTGATTCAATCTGACTATCAGCATCGGAACCAACATATTTAACCAACTGTTTTAAATGACTAAAAACTTTGGCTTAGACTTTGCTAAATAAATTGTGAGCATAAAAAACACAATAATGTTTCTGCAAAGGGGAATAGAATGAACAAGTTACTAATTAACAGCACCGCAATCCTTCTTACATCACTACTGAGCACCACTGCACATGCCGCGGTGGAGGCCAATATAGGCGCCACTTCCAACTACCTATGGCGCGGTGTAACACAAACAGATGATGCTGTAGCCGTGCAAGGTGGAATCGATTACAGCCACGATTCAGGCTTCTATGCAGGTACTTGGGCATCGAATGTCGATTTTGGCGATGAGACGAGCTATGAAGTTGATTTTTATGCAGGCTTTGCGGGGACCATCGGCGATGAATTTGAGTATGACTTAAGCTACCTCTATTACGCTTATCCTGATGCCGATGCCAGTATAGACTTAGGCGAAATAACCGCAGCGGTGAGCTGGAGATGGATAGCCGTGAGTTACTCTCACTTAGTCAATGCTGGCAACGATGTAACCGCCGCAGATCTTGATAATACCGACATGGGTTACATTCAAACGACCCTGACTTATCCACTATCAGATACGCTATCGATCTCCGCTCATTATGGCTACTCTACAGGCGATGTCGTCACCGCTTGGTTTGACACTAACAACTATGCCGACTATTCCATTGCGCTGAGTAAAGATACCGATTTGGGCAGTGTCTCTTTTACTGTCAGTGACACAGATCTTAAAAATGACGACGCCAAGGTTTTACTCGGTTACAGCTACAGTTTTGCTCTATAACTCACTGCAATAAAGGCCATTTACTCATTAATTAAGAGTAAATGGCCAATAATGCGTAACCCCACAAGTGTTGCTTAATTTCATTAAGTAGCTAAAAACCATTCAAAATAATAAAAAAACAACTATAAATGTAATTTTGTTACATGGATCGCATATTTTTAAATCACACCCTGCTAAATTCCAAATTAAGCACTTACTAATAGGTTTAATCAAGTAAGCCAATGAGTGCAGACATTGTTTAGTTATTAACCCGATGGTATCGAGAGTATTCCCTTTTAACGCTATGCAAGCGATTCGGAACAATGGATACCTAGCTAAGAGGAATTCGTGATGGCTCAGACTATTGATTTTGTGCCCAACGATGTAGAGATGGAGGCGTATACAACGCCTAAAAATCAGCAAGCCGCTGACGAGTTAGCGCACAAAAAAGAGGTAAAAAAACGCCTCGAAGCCTACCTTGAAAGAGCGCAATTAAAACGTGATTTAAGTGAAGATGACTTTTGGGCATAGGCTTAAAATCATGTGATAAAAAAAGCTCCTGAGATATTATCCAGGAGCTTTTTTAGTTTTTAAGCGCTCAATGAGCGACTATTTCGCTTTTTGTGATTCCAAATCAGTCTCACGCTTCTTCAGAAAATACTCTCTAGTTAACGCAAATACCACAGGGCTTAGCAGTGCTAAGGCAATCAAGTTAGGGATCGCCATCATAGCGTTGAGCGTATCAGCAAGTAGCCAGATAAACTCCAGTGAACTCACCGCACCTAATGGCACTACTAAGGTCCAAACAATTCTAAATGGCTTAATCGCTTTCACACCAAATAGGAACTGCACACACTTCTCACAGTAAAAGCTCCAACCTAAGATGGTCGTAAATGCAAATACCGTTAGTGCAATCGCCACCACATAGTTTCCAAGCGGGAATGCATGAGAAAAGGCAAACGAGGTCAACGCCGCGCCGTTTTCACCTGAGGTCCAAGCGCCCGATACGATAATGGCCAAACCCGTAATGCTACAGACAATCAAGGTATCAATAAATGTACCTAGCATCGCCACTAAACCTTGAGCAACTGGATTATTAGTTTGCGCCGCCGCATGCGCGATAGGCGCACTACCTAGACCAGCCTCATTGGAGAACACACCACGAGCAACACCAAAGCGAATCGCGGCCCAAACTGCTGCGCCGGCAAAGCCGCCTTGAGCCGCCACGGGGTTAAATGCGCTGTATAAAATCAACTCAATGGCTGCTGGGATCTCTGCGGCATAGACCACCAATACAGCAATACCTGCGGCAATATAAAATACTGTCATCATTGGTACTAATTTGCCTGCAACATCAGCAATGCGCTTAATGCCACCCATTAACACCGCACCAACCAATACCATAAGCACAACGCCGGTAACCCAATTAGGCACACCAAAGTTACTGCTAAGCGCATCGGCAACTGAATTAGCCTGCACTGTATTACCAATACCAAAACCTGCTAGCGAGCCAAACAGTGCAAAAGCAGTACCTAACCAGGCCCACTTAGAACCTAGACCATTTTTAATGTAGTACATTGGGCCACCAACGTGGTTACCATTGTCATCCACTTCACGGTATTTAACCGCTAATACAGCTTCGGCAAACTTTGTTGCCATACCGACCAACGCCGTACACCACATCCAAAATAGTGCACCGGGTCCACCAATAAAAATCGCGGTGGCAACACCTGCAATATTACCTGTACCTATGGTGGCCGACAGAGAGGTCATTAAGGCATTAAAAGGGCTAATTTCCCCCTTCATGTTTTTATCTTTGTCAGGGATGCGACCCGACCACAATAATTTAAAACCTGTGCCTAACTTTAGGATAGGCATCAAGCGCAAACCCACCGTTAAGAACAAGCCCACTCCCAGAATCATAACCAACATTGGTGTCCCCCAGACCACGCCGTTGACCATGCCTACAAAATCAGTAATAGCTTCCATTCAAACCTCGTCGATACAGAGAATTTATCGTTATTATTTATATTTATACTTATATTTAAAATCATGTATTTAGGGCTTTTTGATCTGTCATTTTTTATCTTGAATTAGATTAGCAAGATCAAAAGGTCCTAATAAAGCGAACGCTCACACCCAAAAGATAAAAACACTCAAACTTTCAAACAGAGTACAACGAATTGTTAACCTTTGGAAAGGCTGAAAAATAAACTAACGAGGTTTGCCGTAGCGCACAACGGCGCTACGACAATAATCGATTGTGGTCATTACTAGCTGTAGGAAGGCCTTTATCTAAGCTGTATTCGAGGTAATTTAAAGGAAATAACAAAGGTCACAAACAGCATGGCCGCCGAAATAAACAAGCAAGCAGACAACCCAGCCTCTTGATACACCCAACCCGATAGAATCGTGCCCAGTAACCTTCCAAGCGCATTAGCCATATAATAAAAGCCAATATCAAGCGATACACCATCATCGCTTGCATAGCTCACAATCAAGTAACTGTGCAGTGAAGAGTTGATGGCAAAGACGCCACCAAACACCATTAAGCCAGCAATAAGCGCGATTTGAGGGGCTACCCAGTCAGTAAAGAGCAGCACCGCGAGCACCAAGGTGACTAAGGTTAGTAACCCCGCCCAACGCGTGGCAACCTGTCCATCTGGCGTCGCCTTTCTTGCCGTTAAAGATGGCGCAATAGATTGAACCATGCCATAGCCAATAACCCACAGCGCAATAAAAGCACCAACGCTACTGTGCTCCCAACCCAGTTGGCTGGCAAGAAACACAGGTAATGCAATCACAAACCACACGTCTCTAGCGGCGAACAGAAACAGCCGCGCGGCGGAAAGAATATTAACGCTCTCGCTCTTAGAAAATATCTGGGTAAATTTAGGCTTAGATTTCGCTTTGCCTAAATCAGCTTTCAATCTAACTATACTGCCAAGCCAAACGACACAAAGAGCCGCTGCCATAATGGCTATCGCCCCCGTAAAACCGGTAAGCGATAACAATAGCCCGCCAAGAAAAAAGCCAGCCCCTTTCAGGGCATTCTTAGAGCCTGTCAGCATCGCCACCCAACGATAAAGCTTATCTTCAGCATCTTTGGGCACTAAGGTTTTTATCGCACTCTTAGCACTCATCTTATTCAGATCTTTAGCGATCCCTGACAGCGCCTGCGCCGCCATCACCCAAGGCACTGTGAGCATCGCTGCTGGCAGCAATAACATACCTAGCGCGACAATTTGCAAACCTAAACCGATATTCATGGTGCGATTCAGCCCAAGCCTCGCCCCTAGCCAGCCGCCGACAAGGTTAGTGATCACACCAAAGATTTCATAAAACAGGAACAGCATAGCAATCGCCAACGGCGTGTAACCTAGGTCATAAAAGTGCAGCACCACCAACATACGCAAGGCACCATCGGTAAGGGTAAATGCCCAGTAGTTACCGGTGACCAATAGATATTGCTTAATGCTATCTGGCAAAGAACGATATTTAGCTAACACGCTTACCACCTTTAAAAAAGGAACTAGGATACGAGGACGTGGCTGCGCCACTACTAGAACGCTGCGCTGCTAGGAAAGCAAAGGCAAAAACTAAAACAGCAGGCTGACTCAGACTATCACCGTCTTAGCTTAAACCATCGCAGCTCTGCCCGGTTTTTCCTGCTTTTCCTGCTTTTTCTAGGGCCTAGGACCTAGGACCTAGAAGCGAAGCGCCCTACTTTTCCTAGAACCTAGCACCTAGCACCTTCTATTTAAGCCTGATCCGCTCGTCCGACCATAATCGCAAGCTCGGCGGTGCGATTGGCATAGCCCCACTCATTGTCATACCAGACATACAGTTTTACCTGAGTACCGTTAACGACCATAGTCGATGGTGCATCAATAATGCTTGAACGAGGGTCAGTTTTATAATCCACAGACACAAGTGGACGCTCTTCGTATCCTAATATACCTTTAAGCTCACCCTCTGCTGCCTCGCGTAATAACTGATTCACCTCAGCTTCTGTCGTATCGCGGTTTAACTCAAAGACACAGTCAGTTAGCGATGCATTAGCTAACGGTACGCGCACTGCATGGCCGTTAAGCTTTCCTTTAAGCTCAGGGAAGATATGGGTAATTGCCGTGGCGCTGCCAGTGGTGGTTGGAATAAGGCTTAAACCACAGGCTCGGGCACGACGCAGATCTTTATGGGGTGCATCCAAGATCGTTTGAGTATTAGTAATGTCATGAATCGTTGTCATTGAGCCATGCTTGATGCCTATTTTTTCATGGAGCACTTTGACTACTGGCGCTAAGCAGTTAGTGGTACACGACGCTGCAGTCACGATAGGGTGAATATCTTTATCATAAAGATCATGGTTCACACCCATTACCACATTCAATACACCTTCTTCTTTCACTGGCGCCGTCACAACCACTCTTTTAACGCCTTGATCTAGATAAGCTTGCAATAACGCCTTGGTTTTCATCACCCCAGAGGCTTCAATAACCACATCACAGCCTGACCAGTCAGTATCAGCAATGGCTTTGTTACGTGTCGTTGCAATGCGACGTTCACCAATGTTAATAATGTCGCCATCAGCGGTGGCCTCTTCAGACCAACGACCATGTACAGAATCGAACGTTAACAAGTGCGCTAAGGTCGTGGCATCACCTGCAGGGTCGTTAATGTGTACAAACTCAACATTGCTATTATTCCAAGCCGATCTCAGTGCTAAACGCCCCATTCTACCGAAGCCGTTGATACCTATTTTGATTGTCATAGTCGTTTCTTAACCTGTTATTGAATGGTGTAAGGTATAGATCTTGTTCAAATTCTTGCGCGACTTTGCTCTTGCCTAACTTAATTGAGCTAGCCCAGAACTAGAATATTTTATTAAATTCTATCTATCTATCTATCTATCTATCTTGGCAATATCACTCGAGCCTATCAATAGGCCCCATAACCCAAATTTACCTTGATGGCTCTGCAGCCTCATCATCAGCAAATAGGTGACGACTGCGATTAGCAATTGCCACGAGCGATAACATCACGGGTACTTCAACCAACACCCCGACAACTGTCGCAAGCGCGGCGCCCGAGTGCAGGCCAAACAGCGAGATGGCCACTGCAACTGCTAGCTCAAAAAAGTTAGAGGTGGCAATCATGCATGCTGGCGCAGCTATCTTATGGGTAAGCTTCATTTTTTTTGCCGCATAAAACGCAATAAAAAAGATGCCATAAGTCTGAATTAATAATGGTATCGCAATAAGTACAATGTTTTGAGGCTGGGCAATTATGGTTTCAGCTTGAAAACCAAACAGTAAAACAACGGTTGCCAGCAAGCCCACCATAGACCACGGCTTTAATGTCGCCACAAAGGTATTGAGCTTAGTGTCATCACCATTTTGCTGCAGAAAATGCCTTGTTATAGCACCAGCCACTAAAGGCAAGACGACGTATAAACCCACAGAAGATAACAGTGTCGCCCAGGGGACTTGGATATCGCTCACCCCAAGTAGCAGCGCCGTAATCGGTGCAAATGCGACCACCATAATGAGATCGTTTACCGACACTTGCACTAAGGTGTAGTTAGGATCGCCTTTAGTCAGTTGACTCCACACGAATACCATAGCTGTACATGGTGCTACGCCTAGCAAGATCATACCTGCGATATATTCATTCGCAGTCTGAGGGTCAACCCAATCAACAAAAAACACCTTAAAGAATAACCAGCCCAATGCCGCCATAGTGAACGGCTTAATCAGCCAGTTGATCACCAGTGTCAGTACCAGCCCTTTAGGGCTTTTACCTACATCTTTCACGGCAGAGAAATCGATTTGCACCATCATCGGGTAGATCATTACCCAAATAAGGACTGCTATCACTAAGTTGACATGGGCATACTCAAGCCCTGCAACCACAGCAAAGGTATCAGGGGTTAAATTACCAAGAAAAACACCCGCTAAAATAGCCAGCCCCACCCAAACACTTAAATAACGTTCAAAAATACCCATAATATTTGACCTAATAATAAAATGCTTACCCATACCAAGCTAAGTCAGTATTTGATGGTTAACAGCAGTTTTTAACTCTTTCTGGACGGTCACCCATCTGCATAAGATTGGCTAGATTACTGCCTATTAGCTCGGCCTGATCCTTAGCCAAAGTGTGTAATATGTCGTTAGCCCATGTTGGTAGTTCAGGGTTAATACAATAGAAAATCCACTGCCCCTGGCGCCTATCAACTAACAAACCCAGTTTACGTAACTGTGCTAAGTGTCGTGAGATCTTAGGCTGGATCTCATCAAGTGCGGTCATTAACTCACAAACACACAGCTCGGTTTCCGCTTGGATCAGCAGCAAGCTACGCAGTCTTGTGTCATCGGCCAACGCCTTAAAAAACTGTAAAGGTGTCATCATCATGTCTCTAATCAGCGGTTATGCACGAAACACCGTACATATGGAAAATAATATATATGTTTTTTCATATATTCAAGTTTTCATTTTTTATTTGAAATAAAAACAGCCATAAAAAAAGGCTTCCTATTGGAAACCTTTTTTATGAGTCGATTGCAGCTAAGCCTAATACCGCAAGTAACGATAAGTATATAAGGCGTTAGCTATATGGGGTATTAGTTACCCGCGATCTTCATCTTATCCATTAAGATCCCGCCAGTGCGGATCGATGAGCGCAGATCTCTGTCTTTAGCCACTGCGACGATATTCTGGTACATATCTTTAAGGTTACCCGCAATGGTGATCTCTTCTACTGGGTACAGAATAACGCCGTTCTCAACATAGAAACCTGCCGCACCACGAGAGTAATCACCCGTAACGGTATTCACCCCTTGGCCCATCACTTCAGTCACGATAAGACCAGTGCCCATCTCTTTAACCAACTGGTCAAAAGTTTGCCCTGTGGTTGATAAGGTCCAGTTATAGATACCGCCCGCATGGCCAGTATTGGTCAACCCAAGCTTTCGCGCCGAGTAACTGGTTAATAGGTAGGTTGCTAAGCGCCCATTGTCGATAATATCGCGCGCCTGAGTGGCAACGCCTTCACTATCGTATGCCGAGCTTGCTAAAGCACCGACCATTAATGGGTCTTCATGAATGCTAAACCAATCTGGGAACACTTGTGTATCGATAGCGTCTAGCAGGAAGCTCGACTTACGGTATAAGCTGCCACCACTGATAGCGCCAACTAAGTGCCCCATCAAGCCTGTAGCTATTTCAGGTGAAAACAGCACCGGAAGCTGAGTGGTTGCGATTTTACGTCCACCTAATCGGCCAGCCGTTTTTTCAGCCGCTTTCTTACCGATAATTTCTGGTGCCGTCATCTCGCTAAATTTGCGAGCGACGGTATAGTCATAGTCGCGCTGCATACTGCCTTCAAGCTCACCAATAGCTACACAACTTAGGCTGTAACGTGAGCTGCAATAACCATGCAAAAATCCATGGCTATTGCCATACACTTTAACGCTAGAGTGGGCATTTGCACTCGCACCATCAGACGTTTTCACTCGCTTATCGGTGTCTAATGCCGCTTCTTCGGCTAATACCGCAAGGCGAGTTAACTCCTCTGGAGAGATATCTTCTGGGTGGTACAGATCAAGATCGGGGAACCGAGTCGCCATTAATGACTTTTCAGCCAAACCATTAAATGGATCAGCAGAGGTAAAGCGAGCAATATCATCAGCCGCTTTCACCGCTCGCTGAATCGCAGCTTGACTTAAATCTGAAGTCGATGAGCTACCCTTGCATCCATCTCTAAAAACGGTAATGCCCAGAGCGCCATCTTTATTAAACTCAACGGTTTCAACTTCTTTCATTCGCGTTGAAACAGACAAACCTTGTTGCTTACTGATCGCAACTTCTGCACCAGAAGTGCCTAATGTTTTTGCATATTCCAGCGCCATCGAAACGGCATCTTTCAAGGAATCCAATTCAATATCAATGCTAGGTGAAGACACAGATCTACTCTTTATTTGTCGGCAATAGCGATAGCATAACAAACCCAAAACCCAATCACATTAAATAATCCTGCCATGTGAGGCTCAATCGCTCGCTTCTCAAGAATAAAAATATCGACTAAATGAACTAAGAAAGGTCTACAGCCTCAAAAATAGGAAAGGAAATAAGCAAGTTTAGATGTTATTATTAGCACAGAATTTGTAAGAGATTGTAGATATGAAGATTGTCGGTGACTCAGAACACTTCCACCAGCCCTATGACAAAGATGAGAACTACGAAAGTAGAGCGGACGCTAAACGCGAAATCGCTATCTATCAAGAATATGGCAATAGATTAGTTGCACTTAGTAAGACCCAAGTACAGAAGCTAAATCTTGATGAAACGCTTTATGATAATATTTTGAAAGCCAAAACAATCAAAATTAATACCGAAGCGCACCGTCGTCACATTCAGTACATTGGTAAACTAATGCGTTATGTTGATCTCGAAGAGTTAGATGTCGCGATTAAGAACGTGCTGAACCAAAACAGCAACGAAAGTGCTAAAACCAATATGGCTGATAAGACGCGTGATCAGCTACTCGCTGAAGGCGACTCAGCGGTACAAGCCTTAATTGAGCAGCACCCTGAATTTGATAGACAAAAACTTCGTCAGTACATTCGTCAGACTAAAAAAGAGCTAACGAAAAACCCTGATATTGAAGCGTCAAAGACAGCGAAAGAATTAAGTAAATATTTACGTAACGAGATCAAAGATTAATCGTTACATATATAGACATCATCGCTATATAGCTACACAATAGCTCCCTTAGTATTAACCATACTTAGGGAGCTTTTTTATGGGTCTATTTTTAGGCTTATACTGCAGAGCGCGCCTTTGATTGGTTAATATAAGTTACCCATCGGTACTATATTCAGCAAAAATTTGTAGCAAAAGGAATATGCAAATGCGCCTGACCGCAAAACTGGCTACCCTCCCTCTGTCTTTAATGTGTCTTTCTTTACTCGGTGGCTGTAATGGTGCATCGGATGACAATAGTGATACCGACAATGGTGGTACCTACAGCCTCTCTCTAAGTTATAAGACCGTTGTTGATGGCGCCTGTGCCGAGCCAACCAATTCATTGAGTTTTGCCGCTAATAGCGCTTTTTGCGCCGTTGCGCATCTTAAGCAAGATAATCGCGACCGTAGTGGTCAGCTCATCTCTTTCTCAGCAACCTTTGGCGAGCTTTCTGTTACCAACAAGCTAACTAATTCCAATGGACAAGCCGAAATCATCGTCAGTAACTCCGCAGGTGCAGAAGGCGCGGGAACATTAACCGCAAGCTTCACTGAAGGTGAAAGCAGCGCCAACGCCAACCGCAACTTTGAGTTCACTTCGACAACTGCGCCATCAGAGCCTAAATTCAGCCTAAATAGCGCCATTATCAACGGCACTGCCGTTGTGACCCAGTTTAAGGCGGGTGAAACCGTACAACTGCAAGCTACATTCCTCAATGAGCAGGGCCAAGGAGTCGCTGGTAAGTTAGCTAGCTTTACCGCAGGCAGCGCCAGTCTTAATCCAAGCTCTGCCCTCACGAAAGAAAATGGTATTGCCCAAGTTAGTTACACTCCAAGTGAGGCTGAACTGGGCGCTGCTAATTTCTCCGTTAGTCTTGAAGATGAAGGCAAGACCTATCAAAGCTCAGGTCTATATGAAGTGCTAGCCAAAGATGCGGTCAGTGACGATGGCATTATCGTCATCGGTCATTTCTCAACAGACCGCAGCACGTTTACAGAAAATAAACTAGCTACCACCCTACCACTTGAAGCGGATAAATATATTGTCAGTGCCGGCGGTACATTTGGGGTGACTGCTGATGTAGCGACCAAAAACGATGATGGCACCTACACCCGGTTGCAAACACCCACCAGCGTCAGCTTTAGCTCTAGCTGCGTACTCAGTAACGATGCCAGTATCGACTCACCCGTCACCACTTTATCGGGCGCTGCAAGTTCAACCTTTGTGAACACGAGCTGTAGCGGCAATAGCCAGCGTAACGACCAAATTATCGCATCAGTTGTTGCGGGTAACCAAACCCTAACAGCAGAGCTCGATTTTTCACTGGAAAGCCAAACCTTAGCTAATTTGAGCTTTATCTCTGCTGAGCCGACATCAATTCGCATTAAAGGTGCTGGCGGCACTGGTTCGAGTGAATCATCACTTATCACCTTTAAAGTGGCTGATGCTAATGGCCAACCTATTGCCCAGCAAAACGTGGATTTCTCGCTAGATACCACAGTTGGCAATATTACGTTCGCTAATGATAGTAATACCACCAGCAATACCAGTAACTCAGCCGGTCTGGTTAGCGCTACTGTACTGTCTGGCACCATGCCGACACCTGTGCGTGTGCTAGCTACAGCTAAAAACAGCGATGACGGTTCTGTAACGACACAATCTGAGCAGCTCACCATCAATACCGGTTTACCACAGCAGTTAGGCTTTAGTTTATCAAGCAGCATACTTAATCCAGAAGCGGGTGATCACAATGGTGAGACAGCCTCTATTACGGCTTACGCATCAGACAGCTTTGGTAACCCAGCGCCGAATGACACCACCATTAACTTTACAGCCGAAGGTGGTCAAATTGAGCCAAGCTGCGTAACAGTAAATGGCAGTTGTAGCGTTGAATGGACGTCAACTAGCCCACGCGTACCCGATCATCGCATCACAGTGCTGGCTTATGCCTTAGGTCATGAAACCTTTTTCGATACTAACGGTAATAATATCTTTGATAATGATGATGGTAACGCCGTAGCACTAGCGTGCTTAAATGCGAATCGCGATGCAGTTGCTTGTTCAGGAAACGGTATGGATATTGAAACCTACCACCCTCAAGGGTTTAGCGATTTAGGTGATGCATTCCGTGATGATAATGAAGATGGTGAATGGGATGCTAAAGGTATCAATCCAGCTGAACCCTACTTTAATACGGCATCAAAAGACGAATACCAACCTGCCGACAAAGTATTCAACGGTCCACAATGTACTGGTAGTAAATGCGGTGAAAATCAAGCCAATAAAACCTATATCCGCAAAGCATTAGTGATGACCATGTCTGGCTCTACTGCGCATTTTGAAATAACCCAAGATGGAGTTGTTATCTACACCAGTGGTCAACAAGCCCTGACTCCAACAGCAATTCCAGCTGGCGCAACATCAACATTTGCAGTGCGCTTCTTCGATAGCGCGAATCAAATTATGCCATTTGGCACCACTCTGACGACTACGGCAAGTGAAGGTGAATTAGTTGCTTCAAACTATGAAGTCCCCAACACCAATAGCATTGGTGGCACTACAACCAACTTCACTCTGACCAATGATATCGATCCTGCAAGCACAGGCGAAGCCGCCAAGAGCAGCTCTATTTCTATCGATGTAGAAACTCCTAAAGCAGTAAAGTCAGGCATATCATTAATTGTTGAGTTAAGCGGCACCTAAAAACCAGCCACTTTCAACACACAAATAAAAAGCCCGCTGTAACTTAAGTTACAGCGGGCTTTTTATTTATCAGTAGTTCGTCGATTCTATCAACTAATTGCAATTTAATTAAATACACGATGAATCTTACAGTCCAATGAAGATCAGCTTGGTATTGAGGGAGCAAGTCTCTGCAGCATAAATGCTACGGTTAAGCCCTCATTGATGAGTTCACGGCGTCTTGCGGAGTCAATATCAAGATGAGCCGTTAATTAATGCGATGCTAATAATCAGAATTAACATCGCATCCAAATTAACAGCGTACTCAAATTAACCTAGAGCTAAGCTGCCCGCTTTAACCGCTTAGATGCGCCCCAATAAGCCAAGCCAAAGTAAACCGCTACCATAGCCCATAACTGTAACCACTGCGGCATAATGCTCTGCCACGATGCGCCCATTTGATTTAGCTCTAACATGGCCATAATCGCGGGAACCGCTGGCACAACTTGTGATACTGCTACAACTGCCTCAGGAATAAGTGCTGTTGGCCACACAAAGCCAGAAACAAACAGGATAGGCATAGAAACCAATAGTAATACTTGAGTCGGTAAATCCCGCCGAGTAAACAAACTACTAAAGGCGATGCCTGCCGCACACGTTGCCAATAAAAAAGGTAACATCAGCAGAGCGACTTTCCCCAAACTTGCCTGTAAGCTAACGTCATACCAATAGTAACAGTAACCAACGTAGTAACTGCTTAATAAGGTATAAATCAACATAAAGGCGACCATACGGCCACAGATAAGTTTAAGCGGACTAACCTCGCGCCAATAGCCTTGTTGCTTCCATTGGCTTGCGCCCAAAATACCTATGCCAATCAGCAACGTCTGGTGCAATATCAATAAGAACAATCCCGGTACCACATAAGGCGTATAACCTAAACTGGGGTTAAAAGCTGGAATACTATTGAGTTTGACCACATTAAGGCTCTGTTTTACCGCTGTAGCATTCCCCCCTTTCGCTAATAACCCCATACGCTGAATATCTTTGCTGATATCTAAACCTGCCGAGACCAAACCTTCAACGACGGCGGAGTAGATCAAGAAGTAACTGGCATCACCGCCGTAGCTTAAGGTAACCCCCTTGCCTAATAACAGATCTTGCCTAAAGTCAGCGGGGATCACGAGCAAACCATGGGCCCGGCCAGTTTCAATCCAGCGCTTAGCCTCATCGATTGAGCCCACCTCTGCTATCACCTCAATTTTAGGGCTAGCATTAGCATCACGGATAAGTTTCCGGCTGAGTGATGAGTGGTCATGATCGATCACCACCACTTGCTGCTCTGTCGGAACTTCATTGAGATAAGGCAAAGGGTAAAGAATCGAGTAAAACAGCACACCACCAAAAACAGTAATAACAATGGTTTTATCGGCAAGAACCGCTTTTAACTCTGACCAAATAAGCGCTAAGAAGCTCATGTTATTGATCCTTAACCGTAGCGATTAGCACTGGATCTTCAGTCACAGAAAAATCTCTTTTCGCCAAGATGCTGATTGGAATAAGTAACAACAGGAATCCCCAATAACTGGTCATTTGCGATAAACTCGCCATCAAGCCTTGGCCATAACTTACCACCGCAATATGAGTTTCAATATAATGGCTGGTGGGCATAATCACTCGCCACCACTGAGCAAGGGCGGGCATCTCATGCACGGGGAATGTCACCCCCATAAAGGCAAAAGCGGGGGCAAACATCGCGGTACAAAAGCTAATGACCCTTGCACTGTCTTGTAGGGCAAAAAAGATGGTTAACACCATTAACCACACCGCTAATAACATCACCGTTTGAGCGAGCAATATCACTGCAATACTGCCGGCGATGGGTAACTCTAGAAAAAGATAGACAAGGGCTAAGATAAAGCTACCGTGGAGCAATACTAGCGGGGTGTAAAATAACACCTTTGCCCCTATCACTTTCCATAGTCCAAGCTCTGACCATTGCTCAGTCGTATTCCAACGAAGCTCACGGTTAAGACTGTTAGCAAAGACCATCATCGCCAACAACTGCAGTAGCGCAATAAGCACTGGAGGCACAAGGAAACCTACATAGTTGGTATTGCGGTTAAACAATGCCGTAGTCTGAGCGCTGATTGGGCTTAAGTTAACCGCAACCTGCTCCATAGGCACACCTGCCGCGAGCATTTTGAGCTCACCTAACGGCTTAAGCCCCTCTGCCATCGTCGCCATTAATTGGCTCGATAATAATTTTCCGACCAGCAAAAACTGGCTGTTATAACGGATATCGATAATGGGTGTTTTTGCTGTCAGCAGATCACGATTGAGCCCGTAAGGCAGCACAAGTAAAGCATAAACCTCCCCCTGCTTCATCGCCTCAACCGCGCTCGGTAAGCCTGCATAACTAATTGGCTTAGTGACGGGGTTAGCTTGTAGTTGACGCGCTAAGGCCCGGCTAACTTGGCTATTGTCTAAATCAACCACTGCAACCGGTAACTGCCTTGGCAAGCCTGCACTAAACAGCAACCACAGCCCAATAATACTCAGCAGCGGAATATAGCTTATCAACGCCAACTGCCATGGATCATCTTGCAGAGCTGAGAACTCTCTTTTGAGTGCCTTAATCAAAGACTTAACCTCTTATCCGTTCCAGCTAACCTATAAGGTGAATAGCACCGACATCCCAACCCTTAGATCTTTAATCGTCTCATTCGGGCGCAGCTCCACTTCGAATGTACGCATATCAAAGTCATGACCACTTTCAGTGGCTCGCCAAGTTGCGAAATCGCCCATTACCGCAATATTGGTTACGGTAAACTCAACATCTCGCTCAAGCGCCGGAATCGTCAGTTTTAGCACATCACCTTGTTTAAACTGTTTAAGTAGATCTTCTCGTACCTGGAATACCGCCCAAGCATCTTTCATATCGATCAAACTGACGACAGGAAAGCCACTGGGTGCTAACTCGCCCGCTTGGAGCAAGACTTCGCTAATTTCACCATTTTTTGGAGAGCGCATTTGACTATCAAGCAAGATTGCAGAGACTTCATTCACTGCACCTTCAGCCATTCGAGTATTACCTGCTGCTGCCGCTTTAGTTTCAACTCGCGCACCTTCATCAGTCATCTGGTACATAGCCAGTGCCGCTTGCTCGGTATATTTGGCCGCTTGCCACTGAGTAAAGGCTTCATCTCGCTTCTGTCTTGCCAGTACCCCTTCGTTGAACAGCACTTCTAAGCGCTCATAGGTCGTGCGATATAACTTGGCTGCCGCTTGCGCTTTTAACCACTCTTCTCTTGCGGCTGAAATTTGCTGCTTACGCGCACCATTGTCAGCCTCTTTTTGCATAGCAACTGCGGCATCACGTCCGCCCTCTGCTTGCATCAATTTAGCTTTTAACTCTGGGCTATTGATAGCGAAAAGCAGGTCTCCCTCGGTCACAAGATCACCTCGTCTTACTAACACCTCTTCAACTCGACCAGGGACTTTTGAGGAAACGTTGTATTCGCGCGCCTCTATCTGCCCTTGTAGTAGCTGTGGTTTCGGTGTGTAAGCAAGGATTAAGCCGTATACCAAGGCACCTATTAATACGATAAATGCCGCGGCGGCTAAGATACGGTTAGTGCGCATTGGTGTCCCCTTGCTTAATACTTCTTCCAATAAATTCATCTAGCTGACCGCTTATCGCCATCAGTCTTGCATAGGATTGAACGTAGCGATATTGCGCGCCCAACTGTTGGGTCGCAACCGCATTGAGCTTAAGCTCTGCGTCCACTTTTTCGATTGAGGTTGATAACCCCTGCTTAAACGCAATGTCTCTAAGACGTTTATTCTCTTCAGCCAAGCTCATTGAAGTGTTTAACGACACCACCTCTTCTTGTGCCTGTAGCAACTGGCGATAGCTCTGGTCGAGTAATAAGTTCAAATCCTGTTGAGTCTGCGCTTTGGTATATCTAGCCTGTAGTAGTGCGCTCTTAGCAGCCTCGACTTTTCCGCTGCGTCCGTCTCGGCTCAATAAAGGCACGCTGACCCCGATGCCTAGCATCCAGTCTGGTTCTATCTGTGAAAACAAACTGTCGTCTTCATAAAGAGTGTAATTACCGTATAAAAATACCGTTGGTAAGTAGCTGCCCTTCTCTACATCAACCAACCCCTGTGCTTGCGCTTCTTTCGCTTCAAGCAGCTTTAAAGCTGGATGTTGATTAAGGGTCAACTGGGTTAACTGCGGCAAAGAGGGTGATTGGTGCAACATAAATAGTGGCGAGGTGGTATCCACTTTTCGCTCATGCAGCATCATAGATAAGGCGATCATTGCCATCTCTGACTGACGCTTAGCACGGCCATAATTCACCCGAGCATTTTCAAGTGCAACTTGCGCATTAAGGCGCTCGACCTTGGCAATCTGGCCTTGCTGCTCAAGTTTCTCAGCATGTGATGCATGCAAGGTCAGCGAATCAACTAACTCAGATTGCGTACTGGTTAGGGCTTCGGTAACCGCAACAGCATAATAGCGATCGACTAATTGTAGAAATAGATCGCGAGTCGTCAGTTTGAGCTCTTGCTCTTTCTCGGCAACTTCAGCTTCATGAATGGCCTGTGCTGCCGTGATCTTACCGCCAGTGTAGATAGGCCACATGGCCTGTAGGCTTGAGCGGAAAATATCTTGTTCGGTGAAAGGAGTGACAAATAACGAGCCTGGAATACCCGCAAGCGCACCGCCAAGAGCCGGAGGCAATGTGGCAGGGTCAAGAGATGCAAGAGGATTAAGATCGCGCAGATCTAGCTCTATCGGTTTTTCCAAGCGAGTATAGCTGCCCCTTAAGTCGATAGAAGGCAGGTTCATATCTTCACCCGCTCTTCGTTCAGCTTCAGCGCGGTTAACTTCTTGAGCCCCCGCCTGGAGCTTATCGCTGACCTTAATTAGCTGTTGCCACGCCTCGTCAAAGGCCATGGTTTTAGCTTGGGCCGTTAGCGGCAACACTAGCAAAAGAGCACACAGCGAACGTTTCATTAGCACCTCTAGAGTATTTACTCTATTTTTAATGGGTCGATACTATCATTGCATCATCTTGCCTGCTAGGACTTAGTCGATTATTTACTCGCTAAATCCTAGCTTATGAACTTTTATGCGGTGCCACCAACGGTCAACTTGTCTAACTTCAATGTCGGCTGGCCAACACCAACAGGAACACTTTGACCATCTTTACCACATACGCCCACGCCTTTATCCAGCGCTAAATCGTTACCAACCATTGAGATCTGGCTCATCGACTCAGGACCATTACCAATTAAGGTTGCGCCCTTAATGGCTTGGGTGATTTCACCATTTTCAATGAGATAGGCTTCTGATGCAGAGAACACAAACTTACCCGAGGTAATATCCACCTGGCCGCCACCAAAGTTAGGCGCGTAGACCCCTTTCTTAACCGATTTAATGATTTCGGCAGGATCTGACTCACCCGCTTCCATATATGTATTTGTCATACGTGGCATAGGCAGATGTGCATATGACTCGCGGCGACCATTACCGGTTGACTGCTCGCCCATTAGGCGCGCATTAAGTTTGTCCTGCATGTAGCCTTTTAAGATCCCGTCCTCAATCAACACAGTCTTTTGAGTCGGCACCCCTTCGTCATCAATACTCAGTGAACCACGGCGATTAGTCATAGTGCCATCATCGACTACCGTTACTAATTCTGACGCCACTTGCTGGCCCACTTTGCCACTGAAGGCACTGCTACCCTTGCGGTTAAAGTCACCTTCAAGGCCATGGCCCACAGCCTCGTGCAATAACACGCCAGGCCAACCTGCGCCAAGTACCACAGGCATCTCGCCTGCAGGCGCATCAATTGCGTGCAGGTTTACCTGAGCTTGACGTACCGCTTCTCGAGCAAAACCAAAGCAATAAGGTAAGCCGTCGCTATCATCTTCTAATAGCACGCTGTAATCATGACGTCCACCGCCACCAGAGCCGCCGCGCTCGCGCTTGCCGTTCTCTTCTAAAATAACGCTACAGTTAAAGCGCACTAACGGGCGGATATCAGCAGCAAGAGTACCGTCACTCGCTGCCACTAAAATTTCTTCGTGAACACCAGACAGGCTCACTACAACTTGAATAATACGGCTATCTAAGCTGCGGATATAGGCATCAGCTTGCTTAAGCAGCTCAATCTTTTTCACTTCTTCCATCGCAGCAATCGGATCGGAACTGATATACAGCACCTTACTCTGTTGCTGCTGCCAAGCGTTAACTTGAGCATTACCGCCCGATGTCGCGATTCCACGCGCCGCGGTTGCCGCCGCTTCTAATGCTGCAGGTGTAATTTCATCGGCATAGGCGAAACCGGTTTTTTCACCACTAATAGCACGAACACCTACACCTCGTTCAATATGAAAACTGCCGTCTTTAACAATGCCATCTTCTAATACCCAAGACTCGTGACGACTACCTTGAAAATAAAGATCTGAGAAATCAATTTGATGTTCATGAATACGCTTTAAATAGCTTTGTAGATCATCGATTGCTAGCCCATCTTGTAATAAGCTTTGTCCAACTTGGGTTAAAAATGACATCTATTCTCTCTTTATATTAATTCGATAAAATACGTCGGCAAACCGAATCTCGCTCACAGCAAGTTTCTGTTCGCCCTAAATTTATTGAGCTATTTAAGCTGTGGTGACACAAATCGATTATGGGCCATCACCGGCATTTTTGCCCGAAGCGCTTGCAAGCCTTGCAGATCAACCTCAGCTTGAACCCAGCCAGTCCCTTGTGCTTTTTGGGCAAGGATCTCTCCCCAGGGACTGACTATCATACTTTGCCCCCAGGTCTCTCGGCTACCCTGATTATGTTGTCCCCACTGCGCAGCACCTAAGACAAAACATTGGGTTTCGATAGCTCGAGCCTGTAACAGCACCTGCCAATGAGCTTCACCAGTGACTTTGGTGAATGCCGCTGGCACAGCAATAAGCTCGGCTCCCGCCTCTCGCATCGCTCTAAACAGATCGGGAAAACGAAGATCATAACAGATCACTAATCCTAACTTACCCACTGGCGTATCAACCACGCTAATGTGCTTGCCTGGACAAAACGCATCACTTTCTCGATATTGCTTAGTGCCATCAGTCACCTCAACATCGAACAGATGCAACTTATCGTATTGGCCTAAGACACTGCCATCGACATCAAACACATAGCAGCGATTATAAACGCGATCATCTTCGGCTAAAATCGGGATACTGCCCGCAACCATAACGACCCTGTATTGCGCCGCTAGCTTAGCTAAATCTTGCTTGAGTTTGCTATCTTCAGCAGGCATAGCATACTGCAGTTGCTGACTTTCTTCGCCGCCAAACAACAGGCAACACTCAGGCAATACCACCAACTGTGATTCATTGGCCTTTTGAGGTAATGATTTAAGCTGCGACTCGATAAACTGTAGATTCTCGGATACGCTGCGACTGCTTTGACATTGCAGTAGGCTGACTTGCATCTAACTCTCCCTGTTGGCGGCTATCTGACTCAAACAAACTGCCGTTCGATAGATCTTGCTGCGGTAAATCTGATGATTCGCCCTGCTCATCATGAGCGGTTTCAGGCTTGGATTCAATAACCTTAAGTGCTGGAAGCTTGACATCAGCCTTGCTGTTACTGTTGCTGGTATGCTTGTTAGTATTGGCAACCTCAGCGCTATTAAATTGAATATTTGGCGCTGTCACCGACGATAACTGGCTACCTGACGCCGTAACAGTACTTGCTGCAGCACTTTTCTGGTGGCTCCCCTCAACAGGAGCTGGGGTTTCAGTGACCCCAACTATTACTGCATTGGCTTCAGGCAATGTTTGCTGACCTTGGACATCCGACTGCGGTGATTGCTTGCGTAAAATAGACTCCGGAATTTCTATCTCTTTGCTCTTGCGCTCAAGCTCTTCAAGCTTAGGCTCTGACATAGTGCCCGTCAGTCTAAAGCGGATCTCTGAAATCACCTCAATCACAGGCTCAAGCACTTTAGTCAGTGCAAACGCCCCTAATCCAAATGTCCAGCCCGTGCTCAACAGCACGACAGTCGGAACACTCGATGCCAATTGCGGCACAAAGCGAATATCATAATTGAGGCTTTCGGTCATTAAATCGGTATAGCCACGCACTCGCATGTTTCCAGCAACGGCGTTCATCTCAGTGTCGGTCGTTTTAACCACGCCGTCATCAAGCTTTAGCGTACCGTTAAAGGAGTCAAAATAGAGCCCCTTACCAAAAACATCTGAAAAATCTAACGATAATTTGCGCAGCAAGGAGTCTAAGCTAAACAACGAGAAGATGCGTGCGCCTTTGTCGCTGACCTCAGATAAATGCCCTTTGCCTAACTCAAAACTGACGTCACCATTAAGCGTCTCTAACGAAAACGCATAAGGCGCCCCTGTCCATGAAATATCTGCGGTAACGGCTGTCGGTGCATTCTTAAGCCCGGGGTCGATCCCCAGTTTCTCTGACAGATAATCAAATTTTGTGGCATCCAAAGTTAACTTGAATGAGGTGAGGTTTTTGCCTTGATTCATATCCCAGTCACCACGGCCTTTTAGCTGCACGTTGGGCGTGGTAATTGAGACGGTTTGGATCTCATATGACGCTCCCTTAGGTGTTCCTTGCAGCACTAAGTGGCCTAACGACTTACCATATAATGAAAAATTATCGACATCGATCGCCAATGGCGGCAAGTTAGCCATAATCGTATCAGACTTATAATGCGCATTTTCTTCTGTACGAGATTCTGGTGCCATATGGAACTTACTTGCGACGATCTTTAGTCCTTGATTAACCCAGTCCGGATAAAAGTCGAGACGACCATCAAACTGCTGCGAGTTAACATCGAATCGCCAGGCATGTTCAGTCGGCTCTGCGCTAAAGTGGAGGTCCGTCAGCGGTTGCCCCATAAGATTGAGATCATTTAAATCAGCATCAATTGATACCAAAGCAGGAAAGAAAGCTGCTTTGGTTGTCACGGACTCATCAGTCAACACGCTTGGCGCATCATCTTGACTGATATCGCTTTGACTAACCTCGCCTTGACTCACAAAGGCCTGCACAATCGGCAACCAAGGTGACAGCTCGGTCTTATCTAAATCGATCTGCAAGTGACCCTGGTGCTTACGTAACTTGTCTCCAGGCTTAAATAACCGCCCCAGTAACAAGTCATAATGCGCTAGCGCATTGCCTGAGTCAGCCCCAAAGCCACCCCAAAACTCCATCTGCTTATCCAGCTTAATGCCTAAAGAAGCTTGTTTATTATCACCAATTAACTCGGCAACTAAGTGCTTAGCTTCGCCTTTTGCCTTAGAAAAAGGCGCTGGTAAATTAAGGGCGGCGTCAATAAGATCGGTTTCGACTCGCGCTTGAATTCGGTAACCTATGGGATCGAAGATCAACCTCAAATCACCATTCCAATCAACTTGACCGTCATAATAATCGCTAAGGGGATTATGCAGCTCTGGTGGCAAATCGGCTAATTGCCACTGCCCAGCGAGATCGACGTTCACCCCATAGTTCTTATTCATGCTTTTGGTATTAAAGCTAAATTGCAGCGGCTGCTGATACATAACAGCGTTAAGGTTTGAGCCTGTGACCACATCATTGACAAACTGAATCTGTCCGGTGACCTTATCGAGTTGGATCCCAGGTTCAGCCACGTAAACAGGCGTATCTTTAAAATTAACCGTCCCTTTAATCACCTCACTTTCACCATCGTAAAGTGGAATGCTGAGATCGATCTGCCCGGTAATATCACCACTTATCTGCACTACATCAAGCGTTGCTCCAACAGAATCAACTAACGGTGATTGTTGAATAACGGCATTAGCAGCTTCAGCCTTTGTCGCTAAGTCTACTTTCACTTGCAATAAGCTTCTGTCGCCCAGCGAAGGAATGCCGATATAAGCACCGTCCGCTTTAACATCTAATAACTGGCCTTGATTGACCCGAAGATCCATCGCATCATTTTCAAACAAGGCTGACAAGTTAAGCTGACTCACTGCAGGCCAGGTTGGCTGAAATTCAAAGTTAGCGTTTGTTAACGTAAAATCTGCCTGGAAAATACCATCGTGCTGAGCATAGGGGTAACGACTAAATGCACCATGCCACACTACAACCGCATCATCAGTGTTACCCGCTTTAAGCGCTTGAGTTAGGTAAGTAACCAGCTCGCTACTCATGCCATTTAACGGAAAATATTGATGCACGTTAGCCACATCATTAATATCTATGTTGGCGAGTAAGGCCATATGCACCGCATCGGCAAACTCAAAGCGTACGCCAGCATCAATGTCTAAGTCGGCATTACTAAAGTGTATCTTTGGTAAAGATAGCGATAAATCTGAGAAGTTAACATCACCACTAAATGCATCGCCTTTAAGCTGGATTGGCGCGGCAAAATCACCATTAAAGTCGAGGAGGTAGCTTTGTTCAGGCAGTGAAAATCTCAGCGTGTCATCAAGTATATTCGCTTTGACATCAATCGCAGCAACACCAGGAATGCCATCATAAGCAAGCCAAGCGACGCTATCGAGTTCAAGCGACACTTCAGGCTGTTTCAGCAGCTCACCCCAATGGGCGTTAATGTTTTTAATCTTGCCGGTTAGCTTTAATGCCTGCCAGGTATTTAGGCTATCGAGCTCTACACCGGGAATGAGCGGCAGCAAAGGCAATAACATATCCAGCGCCAGCTGATTTGCAGTCGCATCAATACCTTGCTCTGTTTTTTCGGCGACCAGCGATAATGCAGGCCAAGAGGATTCATTGGTTGAAAAATCAAGTCCATGACTTGTTAATGACCAACCTTGTGCTTTTGGCTGCCACAGGACTGCGCCAGAGTTAATGGTAAATTTCTGCGGTTTTTCATTAAGAAACCACTCTAACCAGCTAGGTTGAAACTCGACCGTTACTCCCTCAATGCTTCTATTTGCAAATCCAGCCCATGCCTGAAGATTAACAACGCCTTCCAGTGGCAGACTTGTTGTCATGTCATATGGATTAGGTTGTCTGGAGGCCCACTCGCCAATATCCAGTGAGCGCGCCGCTAAGTAGAACTGGCCCACTAAAGATTCTGGGCGATTACCATTACCCTTAATATCGACGCTTAATGCCAACTGCTCTACCTCTGAGGCATTTTCATCGAGTACAACCTTGCCTTCAGCTCGATGCCGGCCACTGGTATTGCGCCACTTCATATCTTTAATAAAGATGGGGCGATAATCATGCTCTTTGCTAAGCAACTGAAATCTAGCATCGGTAATTGAAAAGCGATCCAGTTGTTCTAATAACAACTTATAGATCCAATCCGTCTGCATTTGGGTGGTCGACTCGCGAGGCTCAAGCGCCTTTAAACGATCCAGATCTAAGGCGACATTTGCCCCATCGAAGATCACATCCTCGATTTGTGGTGACGCTGTGACTAACGACTGCCAAAAATCAAATTTCACATGCACTTGATTAAATAGCAGGGTGACAGGAAGGTTGTCCTGCGCGGGTAGAACGAAGTTTTTAACCGTTAATGCAGGGCCATATGCCTGCCATTCCGCAGCGAGGTTACCGATGTCCACTTTGACTTGATACTCAGACTCAACAAAACTGATCAGCTCCATACGGACCTGATCAAGTTGTGGTAACAAGCCCCTAAATAGACTGACCATAAGTGCAAACAGCACTAAAATGATGGCGAGAAATTGCCAGCAAAAACGAGTCAAATTAAAAGAGCGCTTTTTAGGTGCGTAAGTCTCTGATGACACTACATTATCACCACATCAAATTTGTTCTGCGCATACATAGGTTCATTTTGCAGCCTCACTCGTTTACCGATGTAGACCTCCAATTCTCCCAGTAGATGACTCTCGTCACCTTTCAGACTCTGATAAACAGCAGGCGAGCAGTAAACCAAGAACTCATCAGCATCGTAGCCACGATTCAAACGAATGATCTCTCTGAAAATTTCGTAAGAGACAGTTTCAACCGTCTTTAAATTACCCGTGCCGAAACAAGCTGGACATTCACCGCACAATACATGCTCTAAGCTTTCACGAGTACGTTTACGGGTCATCTCCACTAGGCCTAAGCCAGAGAAACCACTGATATTGGTTTTCACTCTGTCTTTAGACAAAGCACTTTCTAAACTGGCTAGCACACGCTTTTTATGGTCGTTATTCATCATATCGATAAAGTCGATAATGATAATGCCGCCTAAATTACGCAGACGTAATTGACGTGCTATGGCATGGGTCGCTTCGAGGTTGGTATTAAAAATGGTTTCTGCAAGATTACGATGGCCAACAAACGCCCCCGTATTGATATCTACCGTGGTCATGGCTTCGGTTTGATCTATGATCAAGTAGCCGCCAGATTTAAGCTCGACTTTACGCCCCAAGGCACGCTGCACTTCATTTTCGACATCATAAAGGTCAAAAATGGGGATAGGCCCATTGTAGTGCTCAAGCTTATCGGCGATCTCAGGCATGAACTCTTGCGCAAACTGCTGCAGCTCTTCATAAGTTTGCGCAGAGTCGACCTGAATTTGGTCCAGCTCAGTACCCACAAAATCGCGCACAATACGCACAGGTAGGGCGAGGTCTTGATACAATAAAGACACGCCACGGCGCTTGCGTCTCTCGCTAACTTTGGCCCACACACGTCTTAAAAAGCCCGCATCTTGCACGAGTTCATCTTCACCCGCGCTCTCAGCTGCGGTGCGAATAATAAAGCCGCCATCATCATCAACAAAGGGTTGTGTTATTTTTTTCAGGCGAGCCCGAATTTCTTCGGACTCAATGCGTTGCGACACACCCACATGGCTAGAGCCTGGCATAAACACCAGATAGCGAGAGGGTAAGGTGATATCTGTCGTTAAGCGCGCGCCTTTGGTGCCTAGCGGATCTTTAACCACTTGCACCATGATGTCTTGCCCTTGCCTAACAAGCTCGGCAATGTCGCGCACCACAAAATTGCCTTTTTCAACATCGGCAACACATTCGGTATGCGGCACAATATCTGAGGCATGCAAAAATGCAGCCTTATCGAGGCCGATATCAACAAAAGCCGCCTGCATACCCGGTAGTACGCGGCTCACTTTACCTTTATAAATATTGCCAACTAAACCACGCTTCATGCGTCGTTCAATATGGACTTCTTGCAGCACACCATGCTCGACTAATGCAACTCGAGCTTCTGTTGGTGTTACATTGATTAAGAGCTCAGAGCCTATTTTTTTCTGCACTCGGCTTTGCGCGAATCGACTTCTACTCACAACTCACCCCACTTAGGGAAATAGCTAATTTAAAAAGGATTTGGCGTAGATCGTGATCTAGCTAAACGGAGGTAAAATACCGATTAGCCAGTTAAAGTCTGCAAAGAATGATGTTTTATAGCTTGGCAATTAAGGCCTATTTATTACGCTATTTTATGGCTATAAAATTTGCATCTCACACAATAACGCGCGGGTTTCTACCAAAGGTAACCCGACTACCGCGGAATAACTTCCCTCGATAGCTTCAACAAAACTTCCACCCAAACCTTGGATCCCGTATGCACCGGCTTTATCCATCGGCTCACCCGTTGCGATATAAGCTAAGATATCCGCCTGGGTTAGCTGGCAAAACTGCACCTTAGTTTTAACCAGGCGACTCACCGTCTTGGTGCCATCAGTTAACGCCACAGCGGTCATCACTTGATGCTGCAATCCTGACAGACTTGCCAATATTTGCGCCGCATCGGCTTCATCTTTTGGCTTGCCTAAAATGATGTCGCCTTGCACTACGATAGTGTCAGAACCTAACACTACAGCCTGGTTATCGGCGCCACTTTCCGCCCTATATAGCGCTAATCCTGCGAGTGCTTTCTCTTCAGCAAGTCTTAACACAAACGCTTCAGCAGACTCTCCTGCTTGATGACTTTCGTCAATATCCGCCGCTAAAATCTCGAACTCGAATGGACTCGCACTGTTAGTGTTCAAAAAACCTAACTGGCCTAACAATTCTTTACGACGAGGCGAGCCCGAGGCAAGTACTAACTTCATAATGAGTACCTTTTTTAAGATTCTAGCTGAGCTAACTTATTCTAGTGATTAACTTAAAGTCATAAGCTAACGTCACAAGCTAACGAAGAAAATAACCTAAAACCAATTGTTGCTATCTGACCTTATAAAGACGTCTTACACGGCGTAAAATCCAAAAGATCCACGGCCACATCACAAGGCTAGAAAGTGCTGGATAGAACAAACTAATATCGAAAACGGCGGAGTCGCTAACAAATTGCACCCAAAATACCACTAGGTTATAAAGTGCCACCTGCATAGCCACCAGCAGCGACTGTTGCCACATAGGGAAGTTACGTAAGCGCTGAAAATGCAGTACCACCACATATACGACGACTGACATAGCAAACGCACGGATCCCTAATGTGGCCCCGAGCAAGATGTCTAGCATCACACCCAGCACCCATGCCGTGAGAATATTGTATCGGTGAGGCAGCGCCATCGCCCAATAGATAATGACCAGCAATAACCAGTCGGGACGCCATGCTTCTACCAAATCTGGCAGTGGCATGATTTGAAACAGCATCGCCACTAATAGGCTTAACCAAACGACCCAGCGGCCATTTGCCACATGTAAACTCATTGTGTGACCTCTTGACTCGCCTTAACCGCTTCTTCGACACCCTCAGGCGGCGTGAGTTCAGCACTGTCAGATTCAATATCTGGCCAAAGTAATAATAAATAACGAATTCTATCTAATGCGGCTAACGGCTGAGCAACGACGGTAGCATAGTTCTTACCATCGTCTTTTTCGACGCTGATCACTCGAGCCACCGGGTAGCCCTCAGGAAAACGCTTGCCTAAGCCTGATGACACCAGAAGATCGCCAACCCGCACATCGGTACTCTTAGCCACATGCCTGAGCTCTAATTCATCGAGCACACCTGTGCCGACAGCCATAAGGCGCACATCATTACGGGTAATTCGTACCGGAATACCATGGGTGGTATCTGAAAGCAGCAGTACTCGGCTAGTGAGCTCGCTCACCTGCACCACCTGGCCGACAACACCTTGAGCATCAACCACAGGTTGACCGACAAATGTGCCACTGCGTGATCCATGGTTTAGTACTACATATTGGTGAAAAGGATCGCTGGCGACTTCCATCACCTCAGCAACGACCTTCTTCGCATCCATATGTACCGGAGATCCCAGTAAACCACGTAGACGATCGTTTTCTTGACGCAAATGTTCAAATCGCTGTAAACGCTCACTCATCAGCAGTTGATGACGTAATAATTCTTTATTTTGTTTCGCGAGCATGTTTCGCGTTGCCAAACTTTCAGCAGAAAGATCGAGTAATGCACCAGGAATATTAGCGACATACTGCAACGGACTTAATAACGAAGAGAGGGAGTTACGCACAGGTTCAAGCCTGTCATTAGCGACAAGCAGGATCACCGACATGATAACAGCCAGTGTTAATCTAAATTGATTGGAAATACCGCGAGCAAAAATAGGCTTCATAACAAACTAGGGCGGTTCAATACCGCCCTTTTTAACCGTGGTTAGTTTTCTTCAGAGAACAGGTCGCCGCCATGCATATCGATCATCTCTAAAGCTCTACCGCCGCCACGAGCAACACACGTTAATGGATCTTCTGCGATCATTACCGGAATACCCGTTTCTTGCATCAGTAATCTGTCTAGGTCACGTATAAGTGCGCCACCGCCAGTTAACACCATACCGCGCTCTGAAATATCCGATGCCAATTCTGGTGGAGACTGCTCTAGCGCAACCATTACGGCACTGACAATACCCGATAGTGGCTCTTGTAGCGCCTCTAGGATTTCGTTGCTGTTTAGCGTAAAGCTACGTGGTACACCTTCAGCAAGGTTACGACCGCGTACTTCAATCTCTAGTACTTCATCGCCTGGGTACGCGGTACCGATTGTGTGCTTGATACGTTCTGCTGTTGCTTCACCAATCAAGCTACCGTAGTTACGACGTACATAGTTGATAATCGCATCATCAAACTTGTCACCACCGATACGCACTGAAGATGAGTAAACCACACCGTTTAGCGAGATAATCGCAACTTCTGTAGTACCACCACCGATATCAACAACCATAGAACCTGTTGCTTCAGAAACCGGAAGACCGGCACCGATTGCAGCAGCCATTGGCTCTTCAATCAAATACACTTCACGCGCACCTGCGCCCATTGCCGATTCACGGATTGCACGACGTTCAACTTGCGTTGCACCCACTGGCACACACACTAGAACACGAGGGCTTGGACGAAATACGCTATTGTTATGAACTTGCTTGATAAAATGCTGTAGCATTTTTTCTGTGACATAAAAGTCGGCGATAACACCGTCTTTCATTGGACGAATTGCTTGAATGTTTCCAGGCGTACGACCTAGCATCTGCTTAGCTTCAGTACCGACGGCCGCAACCGACTTCTGACCAGAACCGTTTCGCTCTCCACGAATGGCAACGACTGATGGTTCGTTTAGCACTATGCCTTCTTCACGGACATAAATTAGTGTATTTGCTGTACCTAAATCGATCGAAAGATCATTAGAAAAAATGCCGCGTAGCTTCTTGAACATGTAACCAGCCTGTCTCAGTGGAGTCGTAGAAAAAAGAAATCAGGTAACTTTATCATGCTTCTTAAAATCCACAAGACCACAGAGGTTAACAATTGCTAATGAAACGCTGTTTTTTGCGATCTTCTACCAAAAGAGCGAGTCAATAACTTGTCTCGCCCCCTGTTACTGACATTTAGTTAACTTCTCGCCAATAAATAATCCGGTCATGACCTCGATAAGTACCAAAGTAAGCCGTTGCTCGAGGGTCCTGCAGGCCGGTATTTCCATCATAATTCCAATACCACTGTAGCCATTTATCAACATGCTGCTGTAAGAGCACCTCGCCATCGCTATTAGGTGCTGGCAAATAAATAAAGCTTTTACCTAACTCTATAGTACCGGCTTTTCCGGTTCCCCCTGATTGAGTAAAACCTTGCACTAACTCAAGCCCTGCATCTGGTTTTAAATTCAAGCCTGTATCTGCTGACTCTGTGGCTGTGGTCGTATCGAAAACCGAGCAGCTGTCACTAGTATTAGTCACCCACTGCGCTTTACCATCAACATTAGCAGCCACATATTGAGTACTTACCTCAACTCGCAACTCTTCCGATGAGGGGCCGTAAGCATTTTGCTTCACAAATCGACCATAGCGCATAGCAAAACTCTCGTCTTTGCCAATATCATCAAAGCTAAAGCCGATACAGGCACCAGATGCGGAGTCTTGATAACAAATTGCGTCGATATCGGTGACATCGGTCTTAGAAAGGTCTAAATCAAACTGCGCATTAAATGGCACAGCTAATGAGGCCGTACGGACATAATGCAGCTCTGATCCCTTTAGATAAGCCCTTTGAACACTGTTAGTATCATTAATCGGGTAGTAATCAACAACGCCAGAAATCGGTGTTTCATCTGCTATTTGCAGCGCTACACCATTAAACGAAGTGGCGCCTGAGGTATCGCTATAACTGCGATCCAGCCATTGCTTCCCCTTATAGCGCCACCAATCACCAATTTGGTAATTATTAGTTATCGCCCCGCTCTTACTTTTACCGACAATAGACAAAGTTGGCTCTTTACCCGTTAAGAAGCCAAACGGCTGCCCCATATAGGTGAAACTGCCACACTGAGCTTCAAGACTAGGAGCATTGCCCGTTAAGGTTAAATAGTAAGGAGAGAAGCGACCAAACGTGTCGCTGCTAGAGTTCGCCTCAGCAATCGTCGCGCCGAGGTAATTAACTTCGCCATCAAGCATAATGCTTATCGCGCCCACCTCAGAATAAGTCTGATTGGTCACTTTCAATGGTGCACTGTTAGTCTTGGTAAAGTTTAAGCCTGTGAGCCCCAGACCTCCAAGTCCTCCATCTTTATCATCCCCATTAGTGACTAATGGCGCTTGTAGCACAGGCTTAATGTTTAAGTCTGAAAATTGGAAATTTTTAAGTGCTGGGCGATCCTTATAGGTCGCTCCGTTATCAACGCCACACACCGCTTTTACATTCATCTTAAAATCAGCGCCAGCTTTAGCAAACAAGTCACAACTTGCACCGCTGCAACCATTAGTGCCGGAATCATTAAAAAAATGGAATCCATCGGGCTTAGAGACAAACTGCTCACTATGTTCAAGCACTAAGGTCTCGCTCGTGCTGCCATCGGGAGAACGAATCGTTTCAGTAAGCGTTGCTGCAAGCTCAACTTTACCCGCTTCAGGGTAGTTCACATTAAGTAGCGCCTTACCGTTGGCATCAAAATGTACTTGTAGCTGTTGACTTGCCCCGCCTGTAATCTCTTTACTCGCCGTTGGCGAATTGAGACTGTTAATGGTCAGCTTGGCCGCTTCATTTATCCCTGATGAATCGGGGGTAATGTAATTAAATGCCATTGAAATCGGTTTTGTTTTGTTGGCAAATAGCGGTACACATTGCTGAGTGGTTTGATCTTTTTTAACCGCGAACAGCTCGAAGTTATTTGAATTTTTACAGGCTGTAGAATCATCGATATTAAAGTAGATGCCGCTATCTTCAAAGTTCAATTGGCATTGACTGTTGGCAACAAAACTTCCATCGATATAACAGCTGTAGTTAGCCGTCGGCAAGGTCGAGCTTAACCCAAGCGTGACCAAGCCACCCTGAGGGTGCCACAACTCTGTTGTTGTGTTGCCGGTAAAGGTTTCACGAGTATAACTGGTATTGTTTTTCGTCAGCGTCACAGAAGCGGGATCGCTAAGTAAAGATGTACAGTCTGGATTAGCACATGCCTGAAGGGTGATTGATTTAGCCGCGCAGCTAAGCGCGCCAGAATCAAAGTTAATTCGATAATGATTAACGGCTGGCGCGTCTGGCGCATACTCAAAGGCAAAGTAACCAATACTCTCAGCTAGATGGCTGCGCTCATCATCTCGCTGCTGATCTTCATCTATCGCAAAGCTCACCTGATTGTTAAAACTCTCTTTGGTGCAGCGCCTTACCCAGCCGCCATCTGCCCCACGGCGCTGGTTTTTATTAGCGATCGTTAAAGGTTGGTCTGAATAGGTTTGCTGATAGTTGTTATTAAAAACGCACTGCTGGCTCAATGTTTGAGTTGAACTACCATTGCCATGATTTAAGCCGTTTGCAAACTCGTACTTTAGGTTCTCACCATTGACTGTCATCACGCCCTGACCAACACCAGCAACATAGCCCAAGGTCTCTTCAGTCCAAATTGGACTACTAATTTCAGAACCTTCAATAGCAATTTCAAAGTCGTAGCCATCGCTGTTGACGTTGTTGATTACTGTAGTACTAAAACGTTGATTATTATTGGTCAGTGTTTGCCCAAGTATAGCTGGCTTTAGGCCGAAACGATGATTGAAGGCGATATGCTCATAACCCCGACCTGAGCTTGGCAGATATTTACCTTGATACAATTTGGTTGATATCGCTCCCGCCTGCAATGCCTTGCCTCTTTCTAGAAAACGGTAACCTTGCTCCATGACAAAATAATCGATTTTATCCATCTTTTTATTTAAGCCATATGGATAACCGGAGTTCACCTGCTTAATAGAGGCATGACTCGAACTAAGACTATCGACTCTTACCGTAGAAGATCGATCTATGATTTCCCCATGTCTATCAGTATCATTTGGATCTATCGTCGGCATAACCATGATGACAGGAGCTGTAGAATAAGTATTATCAAAATTAATAACCGCATTGCCGTTGGCATCAAGCTCGGCGCGGCCAAACTCAAACTGCGGCGCCGGACAAGTCAGCAACTGGCTCGACGGAACTATCTCAAAACGATTTGAGGAAGGGGGTTGCCAATACAGTCTAAAGGCTTCTGCACCAAAGGCTTCATGAAAGCGAAATTCAATCCTATGAGCCCCTTGTTCTAGCAAAACCTTACCTTGATATCGAGTGCAATTACACACGGCATGGGTACTATAAAACCCAGTAACGACCTCACCATCGATCAAGACTTCAATAGCATCATCGCCATCAATAGCAAACGTATACTCGCCTGTTTCAGGAACTTGAATATAGCCTTCAAAAACGCCTAAATATAGATCTTGATCGGCTGCAGCCTTTGAATGAGGATTGATGCTATAACCATGCTGATTTAGATTCGTTTCAATTGACTCACCAATTTGATTGCTGGTTTTACTGACCTCACTAACAAGCTCTCGAAATTCATTTTTATTTGCCGGACTATAGTTATCAGCGTACCAGCTACGAGCATCATAAGTTCTGTAGGTTAGACCTTCAATATTGCTTTGTTCTGCGGGGCATTGAGGGATGATGGGAGGTTTTGGAACCGGCACCGGGTCACAGTTCGGATTGATACGAAGGTTTCCCATGGTATTTTTTTGAATGACACGGCTATTGTTATCAAGCCTAACCTTGTCTTTACCTGCTACAGCGCCTTCAATCGATGAACTATTTTTCAAATTGACGTCTTTTTCTGAAAAAACAAAACCACGCAAATAGGTGCTATTTTCAAGCTCAATCTTACCGTAACCATAGAACAGCATTTGCTCAGCGCTATAGGGTAAAAACTGCAGTTTCTCATGCTTATAGTCTTTTTTTACAAAAAAACCTATATCGCCAGAAGTTGGAAATACGATTTGTACTGCATCATCAATTTCTAAATCCTCAATCCAGTATTTACCCGGGGCAAAAGTTAGCGTTCCTAGCTTTGCCTTTAAATGCTTAATCTTGTAAATACCATTTGTCGTTGTGAATGATATTTTATCACTGGCACTATTTTCCATATGGATATGACCATATTCACCATCTGGCAGCTCAAATTCACGGTCGCTATTTGAGGTAGTAATATCGTCATTACTATGTGATTTGCACTGCTCAAAACTAATTCTATCCGGTGGGAACTCTGAGGGGGTATCGGACTCCTCACACTCGATTCTACGCCCATCACTTACCCAGCAAGAGTTGTCGTCTTTATCTTTTACGTCTCTAGCAGGTAGCTCTCCATTTGACGGCGCATTTTCAAGACGAGCATCTTTTTTAAATTCAATTTCACCTCTTGCGCCATGAGTATTAATCCCCTCCTGGAAAACAGAGTTCCAATCTGACGCCACTGCAGATTGACCCAGTAAGCTTAAACTGCAAATAAACATTAAGGTTCTAATCACGAGCTTCTACCTCCACTTGACGACTCACGCGAATGCAACTGGCATCGCTATCAGTGCCTGAGTCACATTGCCCGGTACTGCAAGTGCCAGTGCTGGTAACGAGGTATTGGGTCATATTATTTTGCGGTAATGTTGTTGTTATCGCAGAGCAGGTCATCACTACAGTGCAGCCGTTAAAGCCCACGAGTCCAGTTGCAGTACCAATATTCCACGTAGTTTGAGCATCACAACTACCGCTACTGCCATCAACCGGAAACAAAGTGGCTAAAGCGCGATCGGCGCCGGTGTTTGCTGCAGCAAAGGCGCGTGTTCCCCAGACTTCAAGGCTGATATCTTGGTCAGCATCATCTAAGACATTAATCAATGTCGCAGCCAGTAAAAACATCACTGTGATAATGAAAACACCTATCACCAAGGCGCTACCGCGCTGCCTAGAGCAATTAATAGAGCGCCTAGAGCGATTAATAGAACTCATAGAACCTATAGAGATAGGCTTACGACGAGTGGGCAAAAGCATTTGGTTACGGGACATTAATCACCTGCACTTGATGATGATATTGAAACGTTTGCCCTTGCACATTAAACAGTGGGCTTAAGTGAACCATAGCGTTGTTTCTAAGCGTGCCTGGGGTATAAGCAATAGGGCTATTGGTACCTATGGTATTGACTATATTTTCCGCCATCAACACACCTGTCCCCATATCAGTTGGTGATGGCTGCAAATTAGGATGATTAAAACCATAACCTGCGTAGCGCTTTAATATGCTCAACTCTGTCGTCACTTGCTCGAAGCAATAGCTAACCGCGCCTTTTACGCCAAAATAACGCTGTCTTGGAGATGCCTCATCAAAACGCACCGCTCGTCCAAAATTAATACTGAGATCATTGCTGCTATTCGCTGTAATTGAGTCAATAGTAAATAGCTTGCCTTGGGTGCCAGCAGCAAAGGTGTAAACATCGGCAGGGGTGAGCGGGTAAATCAGTAGTAATTGATCCGCGGTTAATGGCGCATTAGCAGTCGATTGCATCGCAGTGCCACTACTTGCTGTTGAGGCTGGCACGATAGGCATATCGATATAAGACGCACTGGAGATAATCGGCATCATCTCGATACATTGCCAAGCACCATCACCACTATCGCGAACACGAATACTGTTTGGCGCTGCGTTACGGATCTCTCGGGTCATGCGCTCAATAGCAAATCGACTTTGGCTCATTACCTGATCAACCGAGGTAGCGTCGATAAATATCCGAGTACCAAAAATCAGAAAGCTACTCACGCCAAGTACCAATACACCGAGGATAATCACCACAGTGACCATCTCGACCAAAGTGAAGCCGCTATTTTTGAGTTGCTTAAGTTGCTTAAGTTGAGTTAGTTGAGGCTGATTTAATTGAGTTCGTTGACTCAATTTCGACCTCGAAGCTGGGCGTATTAACGATTGCATTAATAGTTGCTCCGGATCGCGTTGAAGGTCATCACCTCGCCATTAGGCGTGGTCACATTAATCGTAATAAGCTTGGTATTAAGGCTCGGTAAATTGTTATATGTCACTTCAACGTTAAGGCCATAATTAACATAGCGCTGAGCATAAGTTTCGCTGCTATCAAGCATCAGACTGTTGATATTAAGTCCGTTGTAATCGTCGACATCGTTATAATTATTACGGCTTTCTTCGGCGCCATTAACCTTATCAGGTCCCAAATTGCCTTTGGCTGTACAGGGCTTCCCCGCTGGCAAACCTAACGTAGGCTTTGCTGGTGCGCCGCATGCTGGCACCCCACCATTAGCATTGGTATTTTGATCAAAACGCTTACCCCAGATCTCATTTAAAATAGAATGGGCAAGTTCTGCTGTACGTACTCGATGCAAGGTATCAGCGGCTCTTTCCGCTTGAGGGAATAGCATAGTGCTAAGTAACACAAAGGCGATGCTTATCACCACCATGCCGACAACAAGCTCAACCAAGGTAAAGGCTTTTTGACTGTGCAATTTAAACCTTAAGAATCTATTGCCCATCATGAATATACCCCTCTGATTCTATAGCAAGCAATAGAGTTTCATCGGCAATCACGCTAATGCAATTACCATTGCAGCGCGCACCATTCACTATGGGTACGCCTTGGGCATTAAATTCAATATTGAAACTGCTCGCGCCATTGAGCAAAGCTAAGCTAGCACCACCTTGAAACGCCTGTGGCATATCAGTACGAATGAGAACGCCTAAACAAGCATTGTTGTAAGCGCCTTGGTAGCGAGAGACTTGATAATTGGTATCGGTGACAGATAAACGGTAGCAGCGATCTTGATTATTCATCGCCATGATCTGCACCTTTCTAAGCTCACTAATAAACTCATCACGTAGGGTAAAAGCACTGTAGCTTGAAGAGGTCAGCAGCCGAGGAATCACCACCACAGCAAGGATGGCAATAAGGATTATCGTCGTCACAAGCTCGACTAGCGTAAAACCTGTGTGGCGCTGCGATCTATGCATTACTCGTCCTGATTGATATGTGCAGTTGTAAGTTGTATTGATTGCCGTTTATTTTTTGCTGCTAAAGCAAACTCACGATCTTTGACGCTAGAATCGAGAGTCTAGGACGCCGCGTTGCGACGGCTAGAGCGGGCTGCGCCCAGCTATAAAAGATGAAACCACAAGCTGGTGCCTAGTCTAGCTTTTCCGGCTTTTCACCATCTTAAACCTGATTTCCCAACAGTTTAATAATTATGGCAAATAAAGCCACAATTAATGCCCTAGATACAAAAAAGGCCTGCGAGGCAGGCCTTTTTCACTCAGATAAATCTAGCACTTATCAGCTGTTGGCATATCACCGTACACTGGTGGTGTTGATGCATCTTTAGCTTGCGTGTAAATAAATTTACAATCAGTAGGTGCATCCTTAGGCGATATTGCTATCGCAGGTGTATCACCAGTAGCACCTGTAACAGGTGTAAAAGTCCAATCAGCAGCTGTAATTTCCAATGCTTCTTCTATCTCGGCTGCAGTTGCTTGCACATAACCAAATTGCAAAGTCACGTCCCCAACCTTTGGAGGATTAGTGGTATCTGTAGCTTTATTCTTTTCAAAACCGCCGATTGCAGCTTTCGAGTAATAAAGAGAGTTAGCCCCTTGCAATGCGCCTTTCACACCTTGAAGAGTAGATAAACGAGCATCGCTCTGTAGGTTGATAAATTTAGGTGCAGCTGTTACAGCCAAAATACCTAGAATGATAATCACAACCACTAATTCGATTAGGGTAAAACCATTTTGTTTTTGCATTGTCATTTTCTCTTAAACCGATCCGATTAACAGCCAGTATCAGTAATAGTATAAGTTGGTACAACTGAAGTGCTTCCAGCTTGAGTATAAACTAACTGACAATCATCGGCAGGTGAGCCCGCTTGCTTGATAGTTAAAGTTGCTGGTGTAGCTGCTGAATCGGGAACTACAACCCACTCTGGATTTGTTGCTGCTAAGCCAAAATCGGCATCGATAGCGTTGTTGAACTCTGTTGCAGTCGCTTGAAGATAACCGAAATTGGTTTTAGCCTTCAAAGCAGTACCAATATCCACACCACCATTTACATCATCAGGCTTTGTAGCATCGCCAGTCCAAGCGGTTGCCGCTTTCTTCTCCGCACCAGCCAAGGCAGCCTTAGCGAATACTAGACCGTTAGCGCCTTGAATGGCACCTTTAACACCTTGTAATGCTGATGCACGTGCATCGGTTTGTAGATTGATAAATTTAGGTGCAGCGGTAACCGCTAAGATACCGAGGATGATGATCACAACCACTAATTCGATTAGGGTAAAACCGTTTTGCTTTTGCATTTGCAATGTTCCTATTAGCACTCAGAGTCATCGACGGTAAATATAGGTAAAGTAGTTTCAGTTGCTTCTTCGTAAGTAATCTGACATTTAGCATTGCTATTTGGAGCACCACGTTGATAGATGACCATAACACCATCTTTAGCAGGAGTTCCAGTTGCCGTTACAATCCAGTCTTCTTTTCCATCAACTACTGTCGATGCATCAAACGTTGCATCCATTGCAAGCTCAAAAGCAGCTTCAGTTGCATGCATGTAACCATAAGTAATAGGTACATCATCAGTTGTTACTGCTGTGCCTAAGATATCAACTGTAGTATCAGCAGAAGCTTCCTTTCCCGCTAAAGCAGCTTTAGCAAAAACTAAACCATTAGCACCTTGAATAGCCCCTTTCATTCCTTGCAATGCAGACTGACGCGCATCAGTTTGTAGGTTGATAAACTTAGGTGCAGCGGTTACAGCCAAAATACCTAGAATAATAATCACAACCACTAACTCGATTAGGGTAAAACCATTTTGCTTTTGCATATAAAATTCCTCGATCACGTAACAAATACAACTAACGAATCTACTCGTTAAGTTGTAAAAAATTTAGTCAATAAAACTCGCTACTTGGCCTGAACCTGGGTTGTAAGTCACCCCTTTACCTGCCAAATTCTTCAAATCAGACAAATCCCCAGACGGTATTCCCGTTTGTGGATTTAACACGAGTGATGAGGCTAGGTAATACAAACAAACATCAAGATCGCTAACAAGCACGCCATCTATGGTATTTGAGCTACCACCCGCTCCTTTTGCCACGCTCACTACATATCTTGCTTTACGCGCATCTTCTCCTGAAACTACGCTTCTTGGTGAATTTTGCAAAACAAGATCAAACACTTGTTGGCAAGAATTTTGGTCCATGCCTTTTGCATCTGTGTTGGTTGCACCCGTTGGATAACCAAAACGAGTATCGAGTGATACCGTTGTACCATCTAGCAACACGGTATTATTACGACGACCATCGACTTCCCACTGTGAGCGAACAAAGCTCACTGCGGTGCTTAAGCCACCTGCTACGCCGTCGACACTGGCATCTTCAGCATCATCAGTTACGTTTAAAAAACGGGGGATAGCCGTCGCAGCCAACAAACCTAAGATCACTATGACTATGACTAATTCGATAAGGGAGAACCCCTTTTGATACTGTTGTTTCATTTTACCCCCAGTGTTGTATGCGACTATTCTAGCAGTTTGTTAAAATTAGAAAACAGATAATTTCGCTCTTTAGTCGGCCCTAGTCAAAAAAATGACCCGTCCAGAGCTAGTTTGATAGCTAATACTATCGCCAGACTCGCCAATATATCGGCATACTCCTGTATCTAAATTGAACTCAGTATCAATTTGTTGCACATAACCTTGACCCAACAATTCGGACAATAACTGCTGACAACCAGCAACACTTGTCTCATTCAAAATGGGCCAACCACCAGCAGCCATACGTACTTGCCCTGTGGATGAAACACGATCTTCACTATCTGAGTACCAATCCAACAATAAAACGTCTGGCTTACTACGCATCAGCCATTGTGAGCGCGCCACCGCCATAACATTAAGCAGTCGTGTATGTTCTACCCGAATACTTGGCTGACTAAGCTGCTTAATGCCGCCAAAGTAATGAAAGCCTAAGAAAAATAAAATAATGAGCAAAATAATCAAGGCAATCACTTTGCCATAAATAGTGATCAGCTCTGCTTCTGCTTTTTGTTGGCTAAGCACGTTAACCGGCCCATGCGTTCATTGACAATGACTTCACTAGCGCCCACCTTTAACGACATTGAGCATGTCCCACATAGGTAGGTAAATACCCAGTGCTAGCACCAATACAATACAAGCAACAAAGCCAATCAGAATGGGTTCTAACTTTGCGGTTAAGTTTTTAAGATCGTAGTCCACTTCACCTTCGTAAAAGTCAGCCGCATCATTTAACAACTGATCAATTTGACCGGTCTCTTCACCTACTGCCACCATCTGTAGTACAAGAGGCGTAAATAGCTGACTGTTATTCGATACTCTTAGCATCGACTCGCCTGACTCGATACCACGGCGCATACCCACAATACTGTCGTGCATATAGGCATTATCTACGGCGTCAGCAACAAGACTCAATGCTTGCGTCATTGGCACGCCTGCACTCAACATCATTGAAAAGCTGCGGCAATAGCGCGATAGCGTTGAACGTTCGATAATACTGCCAACTATGGGGATATTTAACTTCCATCTATCCCACTGCTTCTCGCCTTTTTCAGAGTTATGCCAATAACGAATGCCCACGAAACTCGCAACAATAACCAGGATCATCGCAGGCCAGTAATTAACGAAAATATTTGATGTATTAATTAACAGTTTAGTCGCCCATGGCAGATCGGCACCAAAACGCGAGAACATTTCTGCAAACTTGGGGATCACCATGATGTTTAAGATAACCATGGCTATCGCGATCGCTATTAAGACAAATATCGGGTAACGCATCGCCGCTTTAATCCGTCTGCGGGTTTCCTGCTCGCGTTCGATATAACCCGACAACTGAATAAAGGCGTCTTCAAGCTTACCGGTGTTTTCACCCACATGAACCATAGAGACAAACAATGCATCGAATACATCGGGATGCTGATTCATCGCTGATGATAGAGGGCGACCTGAGGTCAACTGTGCTGAAATATCATCGAGCGCCTCTTTCATGCGCACTGAATGCGTCGTTTCCGAAAGCCCTGCGATCGCTCTTAAGATCGGGATCCCTGAACGAGTCAAGGAGTACATCTGCCGAGTAAATATCTGCAGTTCTTCTAAGGCGACCTTACCTTTAAATAAAGACTTTAAGTCAAACTCTTTAGCTTCTTTCGCTAATACTAGCTCCAAGGGGATCACGCCACGAGACATCAGTTGATCGGCAGCCGCACTCTCTGAGCTAGCATCAACTTGCCCTTTTATCTGCTCACCTTGAGCGCTTCGACCGCGGTACTGATATGTAGGCATGTTTAAGCCTCACCCAAATCTAATGAATTATCGCTAACATCTTCAACCAACTTGGCGACCTCTTCTATGGTCGTCATGCCCTGTGCTAAATATTTTAGGGCCGACTTTGCAAGCGGAGTAAAGTTTGGACTCTGGTAAGCTGCGTGAGTAAAGTCTTGTGGGTTACCACTACGCATCGCCTCAATCATAGGCTCATCAAGCTCTAAGATCTCAAACACACCAATACGGCCGCGATAACCACTGCCATTACAGCTTTGACAACCCGTACCTATTTTAAATGTGGCTTGTGAGTAATCGAGCTGACTCACGCTAGATAGCCAGGCCTTGTCTTGGGCGCTGAGATGGTAGTCGATGGCGCAGTTTTGGCACACACGGCGCACTAATCGCTGAGCAATGATGACTCTTAGCGCGCTCGCCACTAAGTAGCTTGCAGCACCCATATCGAGCAAACGCAGCGCACTGGTTACCGCATCGTTAGTATGCAGAGTCGACAGTACAAAGTGACCGGTTAATGCACCACGTAGACCAATTTCTACCGTTTCTTGGTCACGCATCTCACCGACCATAATGATGTCGGGATCTTGTCGTAACGTGGTTCTAAGTACATTAGAAAAATCGAGGCCAATTTTATGATTAACTTGAACCTGATTAATACGAGGTAACTGATATTCTACTGGATCTTCGACCGTAATGATCTTGCGATCTGCGGTGTTAAGCTCGCTCAACACGCCGTAAAGAGTGGTAGTTTTACCGCTACCAGTCGGCCCGGTAACCAGTAACATTCCGTGAGGACGCTTGATTTGACGACGGATCCTCGCCAGCATTTCTGGCGGCATACCCGTTTCGTTTAGTGTCAGTAGACCTGCAGATTGATCCAGCAAACGCATCACCACAGACTCACCGTGGTAGATCGGCATTGTCGACATACGTACGTCAATCTTATGCCCTTTAATTTCCATGTGAAAACGGCCATCTTGAGGCAATCGCTTCTCGGAAATATCTAATCCTGCCATCAACTTTAAACGCAATACTAATGCCGCTGTGATGCTGACTTCAGGCAAAATATTCTCATGTAACTGACCGTCGATACGCTGACGAATGCGTAACGTTTTTTCACCTGGCTCAATATGAATATCTGATGCTCGCATCTGCACTGCATCTTCAAAGATGGACTGTAGCAGTTTAACAACCGTGGTTTCGTTGTCGCTATCACCCTCGGTCAAACTGCCCAGATCAAATAGATCATCAGCGGCGTATTCTTCTTCCAACCTACCCGCTATTTGCGCAATTTCATCGGTACGTCGATAGAGATTATCAAACGCATCCAATAGCTGCTCTTCAGTCACAACCGCAATTGAAATACTCTTAGGTGCTAGCAACAGTTCTAAGTTATCCATGGCCTGTAGATCGGCAGGATCGCTCATAGCGATTAGCACGCTGTCACCCTTATCTTCGACAACTAAGGCGCGATATCGACGAGCCTGCACCTCAGGCAGTAAGCTAACCACTTCGGTAGCGATGGCACGCTTACTAATATCGAGGAAGGGAATGTTGAGCTGATGCGACAAAAACTGCAGTAGTTGCTGCTCAGTGATCGATGACAAGTCAATTAGCGTGCGCCCAAGTTTCTTTCCCGTATTTCGCTGTTCGCTTAATGCTTGCTGTAATTGCGCTTCTGAAATGATGTGCTCTTGAACAAGCAGATCACCTAATCGCATCTTTAACTTAGGTTTCACTAGTACGCTCCTAACTGCAGCAATCGATTATCTACATAAACTTTAGCCTGCGCTGATAGATTGCCTTGCGACAAGGCTTGGTTGTAAGCCAACTTTGCCTCGGTATATTGTTGCTGGGCATCTAACGCATAACCTAACCCCATCCACCAGCGCCCTTGATTAGGTTCACTCTTGGCTAGCAGCCTAAAACTTTGCTCGGCAACGGGATAATCCTTCTGCTTTTGAGCTAAATCACTTTGCTGATGCCACTTTTTTATCGCTAAATCACTGGTGTCAGGGATCAGCGCTAAGCTTTTAAGTGCTTGCTCATTTTGCCCCCCCGCCTGCAGGACCCGCGCTAATAACAATGAAAACTCGTATTCTTGTGGGAATAACAGCTGGCCTTGCTCTAATAGCTTCGCCGCTTGGGCTAATTTATTTTGGCCATAATATAAGGCTGCCGCCTGTCTTCTAGCCTGGTGCAACGCAGGGTTATACATCAGCGCTGCTTCGTAATAAGTTAAGGCATCCAGGTGCTGACCTTGCTGCTGTGCGTCGGTTGCCAACATCATCTGCTTTTTGGCAAGCTGCTCGGCAGACAGCTTCACCTCTTTGACTGCCATATTGCCGCCGCTATACAATTCGCTCGAACGTTTGCTGGCTGGTGCGATATTCATCTGTGAGGGCGACGCTGCAAGCTCATTGGCACTATCTGTTTGCTTAAACTTAACCTTAGCTTCATCCTTAGCCTTAGCTTCATCCTTAACCTTAGGTTCGCGCTTCGCAACTACCTGTGCTGGTGTTTCGATTGGCTGTGCCGCCTTGGACTCAAAATCTTCTGCTATAGGACTCGCTATGGTTGAGGTTTCTACTGTTGATGCTATCTGAGCCGGTTCTATTAATTTAGACCCAGCTTTAACTTCAGCTTTAACTTCAGCTTTAACTTCAGGTTTAGTCTCAAGCTTAATTTCAAGCTGCTCTGCAGTTATCGTTTTAGCAACCTCGGCCTTACCCTCTGCTGTTTTCACAGCCTCAGTATTTGTTGCTAATGGCTGAATATCGGCTTGATTAGCATTCAGTCCTATCCCTGGATCTGACTGCAACGACCCCGTCGCTAAAAAGACCACTAAGCCACCGATAAATAGAGACAATATACTTGTTAGCACCAAAGCTCGCTTCGGTGTTGAATTCACTTTGTGTGCGATGGGCGACGTAGCCATACTTTCGAGGCCGTGAGGCTGTTGGCGCTTATCTAAATCTTTGAGCATTTTGTTGATTACGCTCATATTACGCCTCCTTTAAACCAATAAAATAAACTGACTGAAATGCCTGTTATCACAGCTAGAGCTATAGCCCATTTAACCGCTAAACCTTGATTGTTTGTAGCATCACTTGTATCTGCGATGGCGGCATCGACATGATGTCGCTCAATTTTGGATCTACCTTCCCCGAAAGCTACCAATAACGCTTTATGGGACAACACATTAATCAAGCGTGGGATCCCTCTGGCCGCCTTTGCAATACGCTTCGCATAGAGCTCACTGAATAGATATCCATTTTCACTGCCCGCGACACTCAACCGGTGTTGAATATAGGCAGCAGATTCATCAAGCGTTAATGGACGTAAGCAATAGCTAAAAGTGATCCTTTGCCTTAGCTGCCTAAATTTGTTTTGCGCCAAACGTTCATCGAGCTCTGGTTGGGCAAATAACACCACCTGCAGTAACTTACGGCTTTCGGTTTCTAAGTTAGTAAATAAGCGTAGCGCTTCAAGACTTTCATCTGGTAAAGCCTGCGCTTCATCGAGCACTAAAATAATCGAGTGGCCGTGTGCGCTTAGTGCCATAAGTTGTTGCTGAATTAGGCCTGTTAACTGTTGCTGATCTATTTGGCTTGAATGCTTTAGACCAAGCTCCATCGCCACAGCCCAGCGTAATTCATCAGGCGTTAAGTAAGGATTAGGCAGATACGCACAATGAAAACGTTCAGGTAGATCGTTCATCAGCTTACGGCATATGAGTGTCTTACCCGTTCCGACCTCACCAGTAACTTTTATAAAGCCCTCACCAGTCTGTAACGCTGTTTGCAGCACTTGTAAGGCTTCTACGTGCGGGGCAAGGCCAAAGAAGAATCCCGTATTCGGTGTAAGTGAAAATGGGACTTCTGTTAAGCCAAAATGCTGCAGATACAAGCTTATTGCTCCTCAGGATACCAACGATCAAGCAGCTCTTGAGAACGCTTCAATTCGTTTTCCCATGTGTTAGCACCGACAACAATGGGTTTAAGCAAAATAACTAACTCGGTCTTAACGGTGGAGTTTGCACGGTTAGTAAAGGCTTCACCTAGATATGGAATGTCACCAAGTAATGGAACTTTAGAGACAATCTCTTTGTTCTCACTCTTCATCAAACCACCAATCACTACCACATCACCACTAGCAGCCTTAATCACAGTGTCTGATTCGCGGATCTCACTCTGTGCAAGAGGCAGCTCTAATGTGCTACCGGAGATCTTAATAATTTTGGTTTGCTCTTTAATGTCTATCACTGAAGGATGGATATGCAGCAATACATTACCTTGCTCATCAATTTGCGGCGTAACGTCAAGCGCGATACCAGAGAAGAATGGTGTTAATTCAACATCTGGAGTAGTGATTGGGGTATTACTTGCAACGGTTGTTGAAGATACGTTAGTTACAAAGTACTCATCAGTACCGACCTTAATAACCGCTTTTTGGTTATTCGACGCGGTCACTCGTGGGCTTGATAATACATCCACGTCACCTTGGGTATCGAGCAAGCTAATCATGGTGCTAAAGTCAGAGCCATCTAGCTTAATAGATGTCACTCCGCCTAGTACGCTAGAAATTTGATCGCTAAGACCAGTAGTCGGGCTCGTGCCAAAGGTAATATCTGTACTACCAGCATGGCCTAGCACACTCTCCCAATGGATCCCCTGTTGATAGCCATCAGATAGCGTCACCTCAAGCACTTTGGCTTCCAAGATGACTTGACGTTGCAAATGGCTTTCTGCGGTTTTGATAAAGTTACGTACCTGACGGATCTCATTTGGATACGCTCTGATAGTCACTAATCCCGCCTGTGGTGTCACCACCACTTGACGTCCACCACCAGAGTTACCAATAATCGATACTAAGGTCTCTTTTAACTCACCCCAAAAATCTGATTTAGTCTCAGAGCGGATAAAGGTGCCATTGGTTTGATCGCTTGAACCGCTATTTGAACCTGAGTCACTGCTTGACGAGTTATTGAAATTACTATTATTGCTGCCGTTACTATTACTGTTGCCATTAGAATTTGAATCATTATCTGAAATACGACCCGAACTCACCGACGTTAACGATAAGCCTTGGCGTTCCATATACAGATAATTTAATGAAAAGGTTTCGGTTCGCATGCCAGCAGGGAAAATACGCAATATGCGCCCTTCTCGGCTCACTTCATAGCCATAGATATCTTCAACGACTTGTAGCGCTTCTTGCAACGTCACGCTTTTTAAAGACAATGAAATTTTGCCTGTCACATCAGGGTGTACAGCAACGCTTAACGGCGTACCTTGAGCAAGACTTGGAAAAAAGACTTTAGCATCGACATTGTTAGCTGAAACATCAAAACGTCGCTCAGTCGGCCTTGCTGGTGCAAAACCTTGCAACAAGTTATCTGATGACAGCTCACGCTGAACATCATCAGGCATCACTGCAGGCGGAGGCGTAGTATTTGCCGCTTTATCATCGACTATAGCCTCAGCCAATGCCTCTTTAGACGCTACCGGATTAGGTCTGTCAACTGTTTGGCAAGCCACTAGCAATAATGACAGCAAAGGGGTGATATAGATTATTGAGCGCATTTTAATTATTGTCCCTTAAGATCTGTTACAGCTGGAAACAAAGTCAACTTACGACCGTCAGCTAATGACACCGTGTCTTTACCAATTTTCACGATTTTGACACCTTTTACACTTCCACCTAATGTGAAAATTTGATTATTTATCACAGCGTAAGCAGAGCTACCTTTCAGCACGATACTATTGAGCACTAAGTTGGTGTTTGATGAGGCTTTCACCGAGGTTGTTTTACCCGATAAATGACCTGGTTTTGTAGGATCACGCAGCGCTGCAGCATTAAGGTTAAAACCTAAAGTACTGCACAGAAACCCAATCAATAGCGCACTAATCTTTTTTGGCAACACTGATAAAGTCCTTATTAATACTCAAGGTATAAAGTTCTAATGAAACAGAGGCCTTTGGATAGGTATCGACTTGATAGTCCATACTGCGCCAGTACAGTTTGTTAGGCATATTTTCAACCGCTTCCACAAACCGCATTACCGCAAAGTAGTCACCAACAAATTCAAGATGTATACCGTGGCTGTATAAGTTAACTTTTTTATCGTCCCCCACCTCTAATAACGGAGTTGGCGCAATTGAAGTAAAAGATTTCAGCTCAATGCCTTTTATTTTAGACAGCAAGCCTGCCAATAAGGTTGGCATATGATCCGCAGGCACCATATCGACCATCTGATAAGAAAGCTGCTTATCAATTGACTTATTTTGTTGGTTAATATTGTTTAAACGCTGACGATATTCTTCATCTGGATCTTTGCGAAGACTCTCTTCATAGAGCTCTATTTGCTGCTCAGAAATTCTGTTTTCGCTTGCAATCGCTCGGATCTGCTCATTGAGTTGACTGTGCTGTTTCAACGTCGACTCGAGTGGGATATAAAACAATAAACCCGTAATAATCAGCCCCGCAGCAGCGATTAATACTCGCTCTCGCTGACTTAAGGCGTCAAATTTTTCTGTTAATTTAACCCACTGCTGCTTCATTTAATCAACTCCTTACCTGTAGGAGTGGCATCACTTGTTAGCTTAAAGGCAAGCGGCTGATTTTCACCTAGATTCATGGTCATTGTCGCAAAGGCATGACCTTTGAGTGTCGTGGTGGTTTTTAAGCGTTCAATCCATAAGGGGACGCTTTCAGGGCTAGAGGTAAAACCTTCGAAAATATAGCTTTTTTCATTAACCTGAATGCGGTTCAGCCAAATACTCGAGTCTGCAACGCGAGCAAGATCGGTCATTAATGGTGAGTAGCCATAGCTAGTTAATACTTCTTGCTGGCTGAGCTTACCAAACAGTTTCTGTTTCAATTCCAGCTGCTGCGCTTTTAAATTCACCTCTGCAACCAAGGCTTCACTTGGTCCTCGCTTTGCTAAAGCAGCCTCGAGGTCTTTTTTATCTGAATCAAGCCGTTGCTTATCTTGCATCAACTGCGCTTTGTCAGACTCAAGGCTAGAATTTAACGCAAATACAGCCGCGCTGGATAATAAGAGTACCACGACAACCGCTAGCATCGCTCGGCTTAACCGTGAAAAGGATAAACGCAATTCAGGCGGAAATAGGGTTTCAGAATAGAGGTTTACTCTTAGTTTCATAACTGCTGACCTCGCATCGTTTCAGCTAAAGCCAACTCAGCAAACGTTGCGTCAACAGAAGCGCCTTTATGAGGAGTCACACTTTGGTTAAAGTTACTACTGATCAAGCTTGCAAGGTGTTCACACTGCCCATCCATGACTAACTCTATCGAGGATACAGGCGCCTCACGTAGCTGACTCTCAAAATAATCCATCGAGCGCTGGATCTCTAAACTTAAATTGTCAGCAACGCCATAAGCTAAATCTTCAGCCGAAATCTTATCGATTTGTAAAAAGCCCCTTACCCGTCGTTGCATAAAGACTTCGCCTGCCCTGACAACCGTCAATAATAACTCTTGCCCTTCACGGTGACTTAATACTAACCGAGCTTGGTTATCATCAAATAAATTACTCATCGCCATCTCTTCAATCGAGACACCACTGATGAGCAAGCCTGCATTTTTGGCGGCTAATAACAACGAGCTGAGTAGGGGTTTCTCTGTAACAACCACATTAACTTTATTGGTGGTTTGTTTTGATGATTCAAAGTAATCCAAGTGAATATCTGTGACAGGTTGGGCAGCAAGATCTTTTACAGACCAAAGCAGTGCTGCATTGAGCTCTTCTACTGGTACATTTGGCTTATCCACCAAAAATAGTTGATAAAAGTCTGCAGCCAGTACAATTTGAATTTTCGCAACACCAAACTCACTCACCAATTGAGAGAAAGCTTGCTGCCAGTCGTGATGACTAAAAGAGAAAGTCATTGCTTTTGCATCTGTCTGAGCTGTCGATGCTTGAAACACGGATATTTTATCGGCGCAAACATAAACACCTAACGCTAATGTAGGTGCAGGTTTACGCCAAAACTGGATTTTATCTAACAGGCTTTCTTCCATTAATCCATGCCTTAAAAAAATGACCCTAAATCGAATCTAAATAAGTGAGTAAAACGATGTTGAGTAAATAAATGTGTATATTAAATACTGCGAGTTCTTATCTCGATAGCGCAAGACTCTTATTATGCCATTAGTGTAGCGAGTTATCCCTGATTATTATAGATAAAACCCTAAATTAAGAATATCTAGTAACAATCACCTCAAAATACGAAACAAACTATACCTCTTCGATCGGCTCACTGAAAAAGCTCCCCTGTCCAGCACTCACGCCTAAAATTTGTAATGTTTGCCACTCTTCAAACACTTCAACCCCTTCTGCGCACACCTGTACATCGGTGCGAAATAAACCTGCAATTAAGCTTCTAACAAATAGCTGATTTTCTGCTCGTAGATGTATTTGATTAACGATAGAGCGATGAAGCTTAATTAACGATATAGGGTAATGGTGAATATACTCAGTGCTCACAACTTGTTGACCCACACGATCGACACAGATGCTCGACCCCATTTTATTGATCATATCTAAAGGTGCTATAAGCTGCTTCTGATGCTTAACTAAAATCGCTTCATTCACCTCAAAAATAAGCCTTGGAGCTAAATGTCGGTACTCAAGCAGTGTCGTCTTCAACCAGCGTACGAAGGCGCGGCTGGTTAAGGTATCCAAGCTCAAATTAATACTAAATTTTAAGCTGTTATCCTTGTGTTTAGGCAATATATCAAACATCACCATCTCGATGACCTGACGTTCAATTTGTGGTGTCAGACCGCACTTTATCGCCATAGGTAAAAATAGCGTTGCCCTGACTAAGTTACCCTGCGTATCTCGTAGGCGGCAGGTTACTTCTTGATGATGAGCCAGCGAGTCACTGTCTACGACAGGCTGCGAAAAAAGAAATACTCTTTTGCTCACCAATACATTCTCAAGAAAACTTCGCCAACGTACAGAGCCTTTTGACAAGTCACCGTCAACCGAGCCCTTGTCGTACATAAACCAACTACTCCCGCCCTGGAATTGAGCGGAGCGCAGCGCGAGTTCAGCCTCTTCCATTAACGCATCCTTATCATCACCGACTTTAAAGTAAGCGCCACCTAAATGTATAAAGTCGTCTGGAAGTGGGATAAATGTATTGAGTTGATTAAGGCTCAAACGCAGTAACTTAGCGGCGAGCTGATCGGCCTCAGCTTGAGATATTTGTGGCACGACGACAGCAAATTGATTGTATGAACGTCTTGAGAAAATGCTATTCGCTTTATCCGCTAAGATTTGGTTTACGGTATTAATTAACTGTAACAGCAGCTCGTCGACCTCGTGATCAGCTAACTCTTTACCGAGTAAGTCTAAATCCTCCATCTCAAACAGATACAAAACACCTGGCGTCATCATACCTGAGTGATTACTTAACGCATCCAAGCGGTTTTTCAAAAACAAACTATTACCTATGCCTGTTTCTGCATCTAAAAATGTATTAGAACGAATAAACTGATCAAATCGAGCACGCTCTTTATGCGCATCATCAAGCTCTAACAGCAGGTGCGTTAACGCTCGATTGATTAACCTCGGCTTACCATGCCCCTTTTCGGCCAACGCTTTATCATACTGCCCCGACAGAATAAGACTTGAGCGTTGCGCTAAATGCTCAATCCCTTCAAGGTGCAGTGAGAACCAGCGAAACCCAAAACGTACAAATAGGAATACAGCAAGGCAGCCGATGACAATAATCAGTAATTCATACCAGCCAATATCAGCGCGACTAAATGGTTGAGGTAAAGTAAGCTTCATCGACAACTTGCCACCAGCGAGTTGACTGTGATAGTTCACCCCGCCTCGTTGAGGAGTCGGTGAATGATACTCAAAAATAACGTCTTTGCCTGTCGATAACGTAAAGGCCTGCGCACGATACGCATTAAGTAAAGGCGGTAACCACGCATTAATCTGCCCACTATTTTGCTGCGCTACCTGGTGTTCAACCTGTTGTTCAAGTAAGTTTTCTAGTTCGGTAACCTTTTGCTGCTGAAAGGTATAGGTCAGTTGAATAAAGCTAACCATAGCGGTCAAAAAACAGATGAACGCGACACCTGCCAGTGACATAAGCCAAAAGCTAGTCAGTTTTTTTGTAAGAATTCGAGTCAGTTTCATCTGTCCGCTTCCTGCTGGATCTTATTGTTGCATCTAAACCTGCATCCTCAAGGCGATGGAGAATGACGTAAGCCAACCTTACCTTGCTAGCCTTCAGTTATACAGTAATCGAAAAACTCTCGGCAACAAAAAAGGAGCCATTAGGCTCCTTTTCTCGACAAATAGAGTGCTTATGACTCCATATAGCCTGCAGGTAATTCTTTAATCACTGCAACACCAGATTCAATTGCTGCAATCGCAACCGCTTTGGCCACATTAGGCAAAAGGCGCGCATCAACTGGTTTAGGGATCACGTATTCTGGACCAAACTCTAGTGAGTCAATATTTGGATAGGCTGCAAGTACTGAAGCCGGTACCGGCTCTTTTGCCAAAGCAGCGATTGCGTGTACAGCGGCAATCTTCATCTCATCATTGATTCTTGAAGCACGCACATCTAGCGCACCACGGAAAATGAATGGGAAGCAAAGTACGTTGTTAACTTGGTTAGGGTAGTCGCTACGGCCCGTCCCCATGATTAAGTCTTTACGAACATCATGAGCAATTTCGGGTTTGATTTCTGGATCTGGATTAGAACAAGCAAAAATCACTGGCTTATCTGCCATTAAGGCAACATCTTCAGCAGCTAAAACATCTGGACCAGAAAGACCTAAAAATACATCAGCACCTTTAATCACATCTTGCAGCGTGCGCTTATCAGTGTTGTTAGCAAATAGCGCCTTATACTCATTAATGTCGTCACGACGAGTATGGATAACGCCTTTTCTGTCTAGCATGTATACGTTTTCACGCTGAGCACCACAGTTAACAATCATGGTCATACAAGCGATCGCAGCTGCGCCAGCGCCCATACAGACAAACACTGCGTCTTCGATAGACTTGCCTTGAATCTCAAGTGCATTAAGCATACCTGCAGCAGTTACAATTGCAGTACCGTGCTGATCATCATGAAATACAGGTACATTACAGCGCTCAATCAGTGCCTTTTCAATTTCAAAACATTCTGGCGCCTTGATATCTTCAAGGTTAATACCGCCAAATGTGTCGGCAATCGCTTCAACTGTGTTAATGAACTCTTCAGATGTTCTGTGCTTTACTTCGATATCTGTAGCATCAATATTAGCAAAGTGTTTGAAAAGCAAAGCCTTGCCTTCCATTACAGGCTTAGATGCCAACGGGCCTAAGTTACCTAGACCTAAAATTGCCGTACCGTTAGAGATAACAGCAACTGTGTTGCCTTTACCTGTATAACGGTAAGCATTGTCTGGATTAGCCGCAATTTCACGTACAGGCTCTGCTACACCCGGGCTATAAGCCAGAGCGAGATCCATACTGGTTTCTGCGGGTTTAGTTAGGCAAACAGCTGTTTTGCCTGGAACGGGGAATTCATGATAATCGAGGGCTTGTTGACGAAGATCTGCCATTTTTCTAATCCTGAGTGCGACTAATAATATCCTGAGCGAGAGGTCGGCAACTAAAGTTTCAAATTGAGCAAAAAACAGTTAGTTGATAGCCGCTAAGATACTTGAATCTCAGGTCATTTCAAACAAGTTCTTCTCATTTTTTAACTTTATCGCTATATATTATTCCTAAGGGGCATTTTCCAAGGTTATCTGAGATGGATGTGTCGCATTTAGGCGATATTTGCCGTAAGAAAAGTACAACTTACCTCTTACTATTACGCGGCTTTCAAGCAAATTCAACGTCAAAATGTTGCTAAACTTACCAATATCTTGCTGAGTCATCATCAAAACCAAGTTATTGTCGATATTAAGCTCGAAATTTTGACCTTTTCTTTCATAACCCGTAACAACTCCTCTGACCTCTCGCCATTTATTACTGTCATTACGCGTTAGGTTGTAGGTGGTTAAAGGTTGATAGGCTTTATGACTCCATAAGCCCACTTTATTTGTACGTGCGCTTCGTTCTATTTTACTTAAACACTGCCAAAAATAGTCGTTTTGGTAGACTCGTGCCTTAGCAAAACCATTAGCTAGCATCATCTCTTGCAGATGCTCTAATTGCTCAGTGTAGACATAAGCCAGTGTTCGACCAAACGGATCTAAGCGCTTCTTATCGAAAGCAAGCAACAGCGACTGACCGGGTTTAACGACTTCAGAAAGGAATTTTTTTGCCGGTGTAGCGTAAGGCTGTGAAAGCTCTGGAAATTGAAAGTCAATTTCAGGGGAGTCGATACCGATGAGTCGCACTAAGCGGCCGTCGGTTAAAGTAATAGTATCGCCATCATTGACGTAATCTAACGTAACCGTTTCATTAAACTGCGTCGGTATGCATAGGCTCGCTTGCACAACGAAAACCGGTAAAGATAACAGCAGGACTGCCAGTATTCTAATTAGACTCATGCCACGGCCCTCCTTTTATCAATCCTTACTGTGTCTATAGTGACGACAACACATCAAGATGTAAAAGTACCACGAGCCCATAACCGATAGCTATTCAAACCATACTAATCAGTATAAAGATGTGATTTTTCAGCGAGTAAATATGCTTAGATAGCAAAAAGGCGCCAGAAGGCGCCTTTTTTAAATTCATTGCAGAAGTAATTACTTCTTGCCAAGTGCACCAAAGCGCTTGTTGAACTTGTCGATACGTCCGCCAGTATCCATAACTTTCTGGGTACCAGTGTAGAATGGGTGACATGCACCACATACGTCTAGGTGTAAATCTTTACCTACAGTAGAGTTAATCTTGATAACGTTACCACAAGTACAAGTTGCAGTGATTTCTGCATAATCAGGATGAATGCCTGGTTTCATTGGAATTACCTCAGTAAAAGGCCATGTCGCTCTTCCAACCCGAAGTCGGACACCACATGCAGTTAAAATAAAATTATTTAGGCGCCGAATACTACAGGATCTTATTTGTAGATTCAAGCGCCATTATGTGTGAATAATAAATAATCGCAAAAAGGCCTCAAAAGCCTATTCTATTGCACCCTAGCAAGCAGCCTTAAGCCATTATTCCATCGCATTAAATTGCCTCATAGCCACCTTAGCATCCGCATACTTTTCGAGCGTGACCATCGATGGACACTCTAGGGTCGCTTGCGACTTAAGGCCATTTATACTCTGGTTATTAAAAGCCTTAGGGTTACGCTCAAAAATGGCTAACATCGCCCCATAAGGGCTTATTCCCCAACGTTTAGCTTGTCGATTCGCGATACGCCATAAGGTTTCTTTACCATCAAACTCTATTTGGCAGTCATCTAAACGGCTGACTATCACATCAGCACCACTCACTTTTATGCCACTTGAGGCGACTTCGGTTTGCTTGACCTCTTTAACAGCGCTCGCCTGATAAGTGCTATCGCGCTTATCCCTGCCAGCTTCATTCACCTTGTCATTAAATAAACTCAAGACTTTGACTTGGTACCAGCGATTAACCCGGTACTCCTTTACAATCAATACCGCGTTTTTATCAACCACATCTTCCACCCCTGTCGCCTCGACCATAAAACTGGTCAGAGGCTTAGAGAGCAGTCGCTCTTCACCATTGGCTTGCCGAATTGAGAACTGTACTTTTTTCAGGTTGCTATGAGAGGTAACAATATTGAGCTTTAAGCTAGGGTGCTCACCGAGCTTAAACTGCCTCTCATTAATACTGACATGTGACACTTCTGCCTGAGCCGTTGCCAATGCTGTCATTGCCATCAGCGCGAATATAAATCTCTTCATCAAATGTACCTTAATCCAGTAAAACTTTTTCTTGGCTATTTTTATTAATCATTATTCCAACCAATTGAATAAGCCTGCTTAATCAAGCTTAAGCTAATACCAATTAGTAACAGTAAAATCATCCCAATGCACCCTCTCAAAAGGCCAGCGAGTATGTTTGATCCGCAATAAAATCAATTGCCGCTAGCTCTGATGAAACTCGCTCGGTACACTTAAGGCTAACTTCCCTTCTAAATAGTAATACTATGCCTTTGTTTGTTGAGGTCGCCCTGCCCGTTCCAATGCGACAAAACTTTAGCTACCAAGTGCCTGAACATATCACCATTACGCCTCAAAAAGGCATGCGTGTTCAAGTTCCGTTTGGTCGCCAACAACTCATCGGCCTTATTACGGCAACCAGTGATAGCTGCTCACTTCCACCTAAGCAGATAAAACCGATTGTGGCCATTCTTGATACTGAGCCATTACTGCCAGATTCACTTTATAAATTAACTGCTTGGGCCGCAAGATATTACTTCTGCAGCCTAGGGCAAATGTTATCGCAGGCGATTCCTGTTGCGCTACGTAAAGGCGCAGAGGTCAAAGAATCTAGCGTCACATACTGGACGCTAACCGATGCAGGCAAAGAGGCTGATATCAATCAGCTCAATCGAGCCCCTGCACAGCGAAAGCTACTCCACAGCTTGCGTGAACGCGACATAGAACTCAGTGACATTACCAGCTTAGAGCTAAGCAAAGCCGCAATCAAAGCACTAGATGATAAAGGCTGGATTGAAAAGAAAAGCCGCATACTTGCGACAGACTTAAGCTGGCGCACCGAACTTGAAATGACAGAAGAGTCGCACAAGCTTAACCCAGAGCAAGCCATTGCTGTCGCCACCTTGACCCAGCAGTCAGGCTATCATTGCACCTTACTTGAAGGCGTTACCGGATCAGGTAAGACGGAAGTCTACTTAGCCATGCTTGAAACCGTATTAAAACAAGGCAAACAGGCACTGGTTTTAGTACCCGAAATTGGTCTAACCCCACAAACCATCAATCGCTTTAGACGCCGATTTAACGTTAAAGTGGCCGTCATTCACTCAGGTCTTACCGACAATCAAAGGCTGGATGCGTGGCGACAAGCAAGATCTGGTGAGGCTGCGATTATTATCGGTACCCGCTCCGCGCTCTTTACCCCGATGCTTTATCCAGGCGTGATCATCTTAGATGAAGAGCACGACTCTAGCTTTAAGCAGCAAGAAGGTGTGGGGTATCACGCCCGCGACTTAGCCGTTATGCGCGGCCATCTTGAACAAGTCCCAGTGCTTTTAGGGACGGCCACGCCATCACTTGAAACACTACAAAATGCGCTCAGCGGCCGCTATCAACATCTGCATTTAGCAAAACGCGCCGGCGCTGCCGAAAAAGTGCGCCAGGGCATTATCGATATTCGCAATCAGCCGCTACGCTCAGGGATGTCTCACGCGCTATTGAATGAGATGCGCATTCATCTCGACGCTGGCAACCAGGTTATCTTATTTTTGAACCGTCGTGGCTTTGCTCCTGCACTTATCTGCCATGAGTGTGGCCATCTACATGAGTGTGACCGCTGCGATGCCTTCTTTACCGTGCATCAAGCCTTAGGCGAAATTCGTTGTCACCACTGTAGCAACCAATACGCCATTCCTAAACAGTGTCATAGCTGTGGCAGTACCATGCTTGCAGGCCAAGGCGTGGGCACAGAACAGCTTGCGTCATTTTTAGAAAAAGAGTTCCCCAATCATCCGGTGGTACGAATAGATAGAGATACCACTCGTAATAAGGGCTCACTCGAAGGGCACCTTAATGCGATCCACAAGGGTGAGTACAAAATCTTAGTTGGCACCCAAATGCTGGCGAAAGGCCATCACTTTCCTGATGTCACCTTAGTGGGCTTATTGGATGTAGATGGTGCGCTATTTAGCGCCGATTTTAGAGCGCCTGAGCGATTTGGCCAGCTCTATACTCAGGTGTCCGGCCGCGCAGGGCGAGCCACTAAGCCCGGCACGGTATTGCTACAGACCCATCAGAGCGATAACGCCATGCTGCGAGAGTTGATGCACAAAGGTTATGGTGAGTTTGCTCGCAATCAGTTATTTGAGCGTACTCAAGCACTACTGCCACCCGCTTGGCATATGATCTTAATTCGTGCTGAAGCTCATCAGGCTATTGATGCTGACAACCTGTTAAGCCAAATTGGTGCCCTACTACCGCAAGATGAAGAGTGTGAAGTGATTGGCCCCATGCCTGCGCCGCTTGACAGAAAAGCGGGTAAGTATCGCCGCCAGCTTTTATTCCAGACAAAAAACCGTAACAGACTCCAGTTAGAATTCGAGCGTGCATTGCCACAAATCGAACAGCTGCCACTGGCTAAAAAATGTCGTTGGAGCATAGATAGAGACCCACAAGATCTGCTTTAAATCGACTTTATCGGCTTCAAAGCAGAAAAAGTTCGCTAGAGGATAGTAATTCACCACCACTAGCGGCTAAAATAGTCGGTTACCCCTAATTATTTTTCTTTATGTAAGTGTCGATTAAACGCCAATGAAATCACATACTCAATCTTTACTCGCTGAATCTTTAAATGCTCTTAAACAACAAGGGATTGTTCCTGCTGACTTTGAAGCTCGTATTCAAGTTGACCGAACGAAAGATAAAAGCCACGGTGATTTTGCAACTAACTTGGCAATGATGCTAACTAAAGCTGCGGGCAAAAACCCACGTGAAATCGCTCAGCTATTAATTGATAACTTGCCGACATCAAGCCATGTCGAAAAAGTTGAAATTGCAGGTCCTGGATTTATCAACTTCTTTATCGATGATAACGCCCTTGCTAACCAGCTAATGGCAGCACTCAACAGCGATCACCTTGGTCTTGAGTTACCAACACCACAAACGGTTGTTGTCGATTACTCTTCACCTAACCTTGCTAAAGAGATGCACGTAGGTCACCTGCGCTCAACCATTATTGGTGACAGTGTAGTGCGCGCCCTAGAATTTATGGGTCACAAGGTTATACGTCAAAACCACGTTGGTGACTGGGGCACTCAGTTCGGTATGTTACTTGCCTATATGGAAGAGCTGCGTGCAGCCAACGGCGAGCAAGCCAAGATGGAGTTGTCTGATCTAGAGACATTCTACCGCGCTGCTAAAGTGCGTTTTGATGAATCAGAAGAGTTTGCCATTCGCGCTCGTAAGTTAGTGGTTGCACTGCAATCAGGCGACGAGTACTGCAACAAGCTATGGCGCGAATTTAACGATATTTCGCTAAGCCATTGTCATGAACTATACGAGCGTTTAGGTGTGAGCCTAACCCGTGCAGACGTTCGTGGCGAAAGCGCTTATAACAATGACTTAGCACAAGTCGTTGCCGACTTAGACGCTCAGGGTTTACTGTCAGAAAGTAACGGTGCAAAAGTCGTATTCCAGGACGAATTTAAAAACAAAGAAGGCGAGCCTCTACCGGTTATTATTCAAAAAGCCGATGGCGGTTACCTCTATGCCACCAGCGATTTAGCAGCTATGCGCTACCGCTCTAACGTCCTTAAGGCTGACAGAGCGCTTTACTTTGTGGATTTACGCCAAGCGCTTCACTTCCAACAAGTATTTAAGCTAGCTAAAACAGCTAAATTTGTTCGTGAAGACATGAGCTTTGAGCACATGGGCTTTGGTACCATGAACGGCGAAGATGGTCGTCCATTCAAAACCCGTTCTGGCGGCGTTGTTAAGTTAATCGATCTGTTAAATGAAGCCGATACGCGCGCATTAGAATTGGTTCGTAGCAAGAACCCAGATATGGATGAAGCTGAACTAGTTGAAATTGCTCGCGTTGTGGGTATCGCATCAGTTAAGTATGCCGATCTTTCAAAGAACCGCGCGAGTGACTATATCTTCAGCTTCGAGCAGATGCTGAGCTTTGAAGGCAACACCGCGCCTTACCTACTCTACGCATACACACGTGTAGCGGGTATTTTCAAGCGCGCTCAAGACGTTGACTTAAGCGATGCAACAATTACTCTAGAGCACGAAAAAGAGAAAGACTTAGGGACTAAGCTGGCTCAATTTGGTGAAGTAATGGCGCGTATGGTCAACAAAGGGCAGCCCCATGCACTTTGTGGCTACCTATTTGAACTGGCTGGTGCCTTTTCAAGTTTCTACGAAGCATGTCCTGTATTGGCCGCCGAAACAGAAGAGTCGAAGAAAAGCCGCCTACTATTGTCTCAGCTAACCGCTAAGACATTGAAGCAGGGTCTGAATCTTCTTGGCCTAGAAACCTTAGAACGGATGTAACCTCCAGCTCATGACAAATCGTGATTATGCAAACCGTAAGCCTGCTCGAAAAGGTAAGAACAGCGCTCGCAAAAAGAGCTCAAAAGGAAGCGCCCCTAAGCGCTTTCCGATTCTGCTGTTGCTTATCACACTTGTAGGCGTTGGTGGCTTTGGCTATTTACTGTGGATATTAAGCAGCAATGATGAACCAGCAACCACACCTGTGGTTGTCGAACAGCCAAAGAAAAAACCAGTAAAGAAAGATCCTGATGCTCTTCCTCCTGCACCGAAAGAGGAATGGACCTATCTTAAAGAGTTAGAAAACAAGAAGGTCGAAGTGGACCTTCCTGAGGTGTCGACTAAACCTAAGCGTCCTTATCAGATGCAATGTGGCTCATTTAGAAAAGAGTCACAGGCTAATGAGCTAAAAGCGATAATCGCTTTCCAAGGACTAGAGGCTCGAGTTCGAAAAGTCCAAGGCACCAGTGGCATTTGGTACAAAGTGGTTCTAGGGCCTTATGACAAGAAACGTGATGCTGAAAGGCAGCGTCACGTGTTGCAAAACTCTGGCACTAACGGCTGCCAAATCTGGCTCTGGGAAGGCTAACGCCCACCAGCAATAATTTAAAACGCTGCCCTGTGCAGCGTTTTTTATGCCAGTACCCTATCTACCCTTGATATTTACTCACGCATCCCCATATCTCTATTATCGTCAACCAGCAGGCAGACCGCCTCTGGCTAGAGAAGAGGATTTATTGTGACCACTATCGTATCAGTACGCCGAAATAACCAAGTTGTTATCGCCGGTGATGGCCAGGTTTCTCTTGGTAACACAGTTATGAAAGGCAATGCTAAAAAAGTTCGTCGTTTGTACCACAACAAGGTACTTGCGGGCTTTGCTGGCAGTACCGCCGATGCATTCACCCTATTCGAGCGTTTCGAAGCTAAACTCGAGATGCATCAAGGTCACCTTATGCGTGCCGCTGTCGAGATGGCTAAAGACTGGCGCTCAGATAAAGTTCTACGCAAGCTTGAAGCTTTACTTGCCGTGGCCGATACAGAGTCTTCACTGATCATTACCGGTAATGGTGATGTTGTTCAGCCTGAAAATGATCTTATTGCGATAGGTTCTGGTGGCGCCTTTGCCCAATCAGCTGCGACTGCACTGCTTGAAAATACCGATTTAAGTGCACTCGAAATCGCTGAAAAATCGCTGACAATTGCAGGTAACATTTGCGTGTTCACCAACCAATTTAAGACTATCGAAGAATTAAAGTACTAAGCCTAGCGCTCAGTACCACGCACTAAATAAAAAGTACTAAACGATTCATTCGTTTATACGAAAAATGCTGCAAAGCATGAGGAAAGATTATGTCTGAGATGACACCACGTGAAATTGTTCATGAGCTAGATAGCCACATTATTGGCCAGCAAAAAGCCAAACGTTCAGTGGCCATTGCCCTACGTAACCGCTGGCGTCGTATGCAGCTTCCTGCCGATCTTCGTCAAGAAGTCACGCCAAAGAACATTCTTATGATTGGTCCAACAGGTGTAGGTAAAACTGAAATTGCTCGTCGCCTAGCTCGGCTAGCAAAAGCGCCATTTATTAAAGTCGAAGCGACTAAATTTACTGAAGTGGGTTATGTCGGTAAGGAAGTCGAGCAAATTATTCGTGATTTAACCGACTCAGCTATCAAGCTTACTCGCGAAGAGCAGATCAAAAAATGTAAATTCCGCGCAGAAGAAGCTGCTGAAGAGCGTATTTTAGATGCCTTGCTACCTAAGCCGAAAGAAGATTGGGATAGCGAAAAAACGGATAGCAGCGCAACTCGTCAAATTTTCCGTAAAAAACTACGTGAAGGTCAGCTAGACGACAAAGAAATTGAGATCGATGTTGCCGCGCCGCAAGCTGGTATCGAGATCATGTCTCCTCCAGGTATGGAAGAGATGACGAACCAACTACAAAGCATGTTCCAAAACATGGGACCTGGTGCCAGCAAGCGTCGCAAGATGCCAATCAAAGAAGCTTATAAGCTATTGATTGAAGAAGAGGCGTCTAAACTGGTTAATCAAGAAGATCTTAAAGAGCAAGCCATTGAACTGGTTGAGCAACACGGCATCGTGTTCCTTGATGAGATCGATAAGATCTGTAAGCGCGGCGAATCATCAGGCCCTGATGTGTCTCGTGAAGGCGTTCAGCGCGATCTACTTCCTCTGGTTGAAGGTTGTACCGTTAATACTAAGCACGGCATGGTAAAAACCGACCATATCTTGTTTATCGCCTCTGGTGCTTTCCAGATGTCTAAGCCTTCGGATCTTATCCCTGAGCTTCAAGGCCGCCTACCTATTCGTGTCGAGTTAGATGCGCTGTCAGCAGGTGATTTCAAACGCATTCTAACTGAGCCGCATGCGTCGCTGACGGAGCAATATATTGCTCTGATGGGGACAGAAGGTGTCACAATTGAATTTACTGAAGATGGTATCGACAGTATTGCAGAAGCGGCATGGCAAGTGAACGAGCGCACAGAAAATATCGGTGCACGTCGTCTTCACACTGTTATGGAACGCTTAATGGAAGAGTTGTCTTATGAAGCTTCTGACAAGTCTGGTTCAGTGACGGTTATTGATGCCGCATACGTGAAAGCAAGCCTAGATAACTTAGTTCAAGACGAAGATTTAAGTCGCTACATTCTCTAAGCTAAACTTAGAAAACGAGCCACTGCAATAGCAAAATAAGTGATAGCGGTTAAGGACAATCTTGTGCTTAACCGCTATTGTATTTTCAATACTCTCTAAATCATTTTGGTTAATCAATGACTCAAGATAACAACACCCCAAATGTTGAAGCGCTTAAGCTGAAACGCAAATCTCGCCAGCTTGAGATGACATTCGATAATGGTGAAACCTTTCAGTTGAGCTGTGAGATGTTGAGGGTTTACTCGCCTTCGGCTGAGGTCCATGGCCACGGTAATCCAGTACTGGTGACCCACAAGAAAAACGTCAACATCACCGCTATCGAGCCTGTTGGTAACTATGCGGTAAAAATCGTCTTTGATGATGGCCATGATACCGGTTTGTTTTCTTGGAAAGTCTTGTACGATCTTGCCACCCACCAAATAGAGCTGTGGGAAAAGTATCTTGCTCGTCTACGCGCGGCAAAAGCCAGTCGTGAACCATTAATCGATATGACTGTGAAGTATCACAAGTAGTACGTTTTACGAGATCGCCTAAAGCCTTTTAGGTGATCTACATCTTCTCTTTCGACTGTAGTTATTCGTTCAAATCACAAAACTCTGCCTATACCCGCCACTTTTCTGTGAGCAAATACAAAAAAATGCGCATATTTCAGCCTATGCGGACTTATGTCCTCTATACATACCGCATCGAGATTTACTATCTGCTGCAATCAAAAAAGAGGATAACTCATGACTGCACATATCAATGGCAACGCAGGCGATTTTGCTGAAACAATCATCATGCCGGGCGATCCACTTCGCGCCAAATACATCGCAGAGAATTTTCTAGAAGATGCTGTTGAAGTAACCAACATCCGTAATATGCTAGGTTACACCGGCTTCTATAAAGGCCAGCGCATATCGGTAATGGGCCACGGTATGGGTATTCCATCTATGGTGCTATACGCCCATGAGCTTGTTGCTGACTTTGGGGTAAAGCGCATTATTCGAGTCGGTAGCCTTGGCGCGACTCAGCAACACGTTAAAATTAATGACGTAATTCTAGCTCAAGCAGCGGGTACTGATTCACCCACTAACGCTAAGCGTAGCAGCGGTTATCAGATGGCCACTTCGGCAACCTTCGACCTACTGCATAAAGCCTATATGATCGCACAGCAAAAGCAGATCAACGTTAAAGTCGGTAACGTATTTAGTGGTGACATGTATTACGATCCTGATGAAGATATGATCCCAGCTCTTGAACGTTTTGGCGTATTAGGCGTCGATATGGAAGTGGCTGGTCTTTATGGCCTTGCCCACCACAAAGGCTTTGAGTCACTCGCGATTCTAACGGTTTCTGACCACTGCTTAACTGGCGAAGAGACCAGTGCAGAAGCGCGTCAGCTCACCTTTAACCAAATGATTGAGCTGGCCTTAGAAACAGCCTGTCAATAAGACTCAAATAAGCCGCTCGAAGCCTAGCTTCCAGCGGCTTTCTTTTTAATGATTCGTTTTTAGCTGGTGATACAGCAACAATAGGAATAGATGATGAAAAACAAAATATCTCTAACCTTGCTCAGCTTTTTAGCCAATTTCGTGATGGCAGGCTTTGCAACCCAATTCGGTATGCTAATAGAACCGATTAGCGAAAAATTCTCTGCCAACGTAAATGAAGTCGCTTCCATCTTCTCGCTGCTTAATGGCGGCGCGCTAGCCGGTACTATTGCTGCCTTTTTCTTAATTGAAAAGATTGGTATAAAGCGTATCACCCTACTCAGTTATGTCAGTATTGCCCTGAGCGCTGCAGCCCTTCACTTTACCGGCTCACTGAGCATCGTGATGGTCGCAATGACGGTGATCGGCCTTTGTGGCGGTGTAGGCCTTTGTATTGCGGGTACGATAGTGGTATCGGTATGGAAAAATAAAATTCAAAGCACCATGCTAGTCGTGCAAGATGCCACCTTTAACGTGGCAGGTGTGGTGTTCCCACTGATCACGACCTACGCACTAAGCAATGCACTTTCTTGGAGTTATAGCTACCTTGCCGTTGGTATTGTTGCACTCGCTACAGCAGCAATAGCACTCGCCACAAACTTCGAGCTTTGTGAAACTAAGGGCGAAGCTGTCACAAGCAAAGATCAGTCTGAGTGGAACCTTGGTATTATCAGCGGCGGTTTAGGCTTATTTCTTGGTATGTTAGCGCTTTATACCTTCCTAACTTGGGCGCCGATGTTCGTTAAGACTAAATTCGACATCCCATTTGAAGAAGCCGGTAACATCATCACTCAGTACTGGTCTGCTGCTTTAGTGGGTGCGTTAGTATCAACAGTGATTGTATCGAGAGTTAAAATCCAACACTTTATTATGGGTATGATTTCACTGGCATTAGTCATTACCAGTCTTATCGTCACCACAGATAACTTAAAATGGATTGGCTATTTAACCTATGGCTATGGTTTTGCTTGTGCCGCACTGTATAACGCCTTTATCGCTTACGGTGTATCGTTTGTGAAAAATGCCAGTAGCCGAAATGTGTCGTATATCTTAATTAGTGGTAGTGCTGGCGCAATGTTCAGCCCAGCTATAAGCTCACTATTTGAAAGCATTATCGGACTACAAACCGTCATGTACGCAATTCCGGTTATCTACGCGCTTATCATTGCAATGTTGATACTGTCTAATCGCCAAAAAGTCGCGTTAACTCAACAAACAGCATAAAGCTCAGGCTCAGTTTGCACATAATAGCTCTAAACCTACATATAGGTTTAGAGCTATTCAATAAACGCTTTCAACCCTTCTAAATCACAAATGATGAGCCCCTCTTTTTCTCGCTTTATTAGTGTAAGATCTTCGAGTTTTTTGACTGCACGGCGATAAACCCTGTCAGTTGTCGCAAAGCGCTCCGCCTCTAAATAACATTTAGTAAACCCTTCTACCGGCTGGTCTTTCAAATACTGATGATAAAGATCATAGGCGATGTTATACGCTATCGGATAGAGCATTCTGCGGGTAAAAATATCGACTGTGTCCTGATAATCGATGGCTATTGCACTGGCAAAAAACAGTGCAAACTGCGGCGTTTTGAGCAATGCCTGTTGCAGCTTGTCACCATTAATAATCGAGATCTCTAACGTTTCCTCTGCAATGATATCCAGCTGGCATAGATAATCGGTAAAGAACTCCATTTCGCCAAATAGCTGTGAATCACAGGTCATGGTCCCCAACTGAAAGCTGCGGCCATTTCTGGCGGTATAGCCCATAGAAATCCGTCCATGAGGCACCAGGATTAACGCATTAACCTGTTGACCTTGCTGCATCAACTTGTGCTGCGCTGCTACAGTTTTGGTCTCAGTAATGCACTCTCGCATAATCTGCTCAATAGCATCATGCTCTTGCTCCCATAAAGAATGGAAGCGCCCTTTTGCGAGTGGTTTTAGCTGCATAGTTTTGTTGGTCTAGTTTACATTCAGGCGATTGATGTTTTTATTATACGCCTTTGTTAGCATACTAGGCACCTTGCTCAGGCTAGGGGCTCTTTTTCTGCCAACTCACTGGTAAGCTTACGTTGTCCCATAGTGCTTTGCATAATACCTCGGGCTGGCTCCAATTCCCTTGCAGTAACCATGTGACTAGCGCATCCCCCACTTCTGGGTATTGAATCGCTTCTGGCATGGGGTCTTTTAACCAACGCCTTAATGCATGCGGATCTAAATGTGTTTTCATGCACTCTGCCGCGCCTAACAGCTCTAGCGCTGCCACGTTAGACTGCTGCTCAAATTGCCCTAATAAAGGCTTAATCAATAACTTTTTACCCAGTGTTAATGCTTCGCTGGCAAGCTCAAAGCCCGCATTGCCAATCACCCCCCCACAACTTGCCATCGCCGCTTTAAAACCAGCTCTATCAAAACCATGCCACTGAATATGCTCGGGCAAAGGATGGCGAGCTGTAGATGCGTGATATACCAAAAAGGTATAGTCGCTAAAGGGGGTAAGAAATTTTATGATCTCATTCGGTGATTCAAAGGGGAGGTAGACTAAGATCTTGTGTGCTAGTTGTTTCTGCACTTTATCCACCTCGACAAACGGCGGTAAAATTGGAAAGCCGAAGTGATGCCAGTGACACCCTAAAGCAATATCCACAGGCGCAAAATAACTTAACATGACCTCATTAAACCAACTGTCACCCACTTTAGGGACGGGGTAGTTCAATGCGGCTTGGTGACTAATCCCGATAGAAGGGATGCCTTGATTTTTTGCGGCCCAGGCTGACACTGGTTCAAAGTCATTGAGCACTAAGTCATAACCGCTTAAGTCTAGATTCTTAATGTCTTTAATAAAGCCAAACCAGGCATTCTGTTTTGCGGTTTTTGCCACACTCACTCGACCATTTGCAGTGGCAAATGTCAGCCCAGATTGAACCTGATACTCACCAAAACATTGCATATCAAAGAACTGCTCTGATGAGCGACCAGAAAAAAAGAAATCAACATCTACACCTTGTCGCTGAAGGGCTTTTGCCATCACCCTGGCGCGGCTTAAATGACCATTCCCCGTACCTTGAACACCATAAAGAATTCGCACATGACACTCCTAAATAAATTGCTGACTCAGTAATACAGAGACGATGCCCAGCAATGCGCCTGCAACAATATCGAGTGGGTAATGCACACCCAGCACCACCCGAGCGAGACCTATAGCCAAAGCCCAAGCTACGGCGATGTAAAAAAGTTGCGGGTAAATAAAGTAGATACTGGTTGCCATAACAAATGCCGCTGCGGTATGACCTGATGGCAAACTAAATTTATCTGCGGGTTCAAAGCTTGCCACACCGTCAGCTAAGGCATGACAAGGGCGAGGCCTGCGGATCATATTCTTGAGTGCAAAATACAACGGTAACTCAACAAGGTATGCAGCAATCATCGAGTTAAGCAGATACTCACCTTTGCTATCGATGATGAGAAATATCACCGCCATATAAAGGTACACAGGACCGTTGCCAGATGCAGATAGGGAAAGCGCCCACTTTTGCAGCCCGTGCTGCTGACCTTGCTGGACTATATAACGGTAAAGGGACCTATCTAACGTCGTTATCGAAGCCATTATCATTACCTCCCAATTATTTTTACGCTCTTATATCATTGGCAAGCTATGAAAACTCCATGACACCACGGTGACAACTTATCTAAAGTTTTATGACACACATTAATTAAGTCTGAGCGAATGAACGCGATAACGGCCAGGTGAGCTTACAATTAGCGTGTATAACCACAATGAATAACGTCAGATAAGCGAATGCAATGACAAATGACAATGGAAGTAACGATGGGAAGTAAGGATAGGAATAAACAAACGGAGGTAACCAGCCCGATAGCAAAGTACACTAGGCTGGTTTAATAGGCGTTTTGCAGACTACTCAGAGGCAAGCTCAGCATTATTACGATTACGATAAAGCTTTAATAAATGGTATATGTTGATACAGGCAACGAAAGCATTCATACCCGCTACAGGCCATGCTTCAATTGATGCGCCGTAAATGACAAACAGCGAACATCCGGTAAAGTTAAGACATCTCAACCAAATAATGTCTTTCATCATAAGTGAAATCGCCACCATCACTGATGCGGCATAGCCGATGATCTCAATAGTATTAACAGCTTCCATAAGGCACCTTTTTTAGGCCCTATGCCTTCCCTAAGCTAGCTGGGGGATCCTTGCCCCTAAAGCGGGTAAAAATTAAAGTTTAAGTTAAATTATCTGACAACATGCTAACAAACATAGCCACCAATTGTAATAATAAAACGTCATATAATGACTTGAATCATGTTTTTGTGGCTTTATTGAACAAATGGGAGAAAAATTACTACAACAAACTCAAACGCTGCCTTAATAGACAATTGCGTGATTGATAACACTTTTCTTTTTAAGAATCCCTTATATACTGAGTGAAACTACTTGCTTGCTCGGACTTCTGAGCATCTCTATCTATCAGGAGTGTTCTTATGGAATACAACACCTCAGAACTTTGTGACACTTATATCGATGTTGTTGATGTTGTCGAACCCATGTTCAGTAATTTCGGGGGTTGTAACTCTTTTGGTGGCTCAATTAGCACCATTAAATGTTTTGAAGACAATGGCCTTATCATTGATGCCGTTCAAGAAGATGGAGAAGGTAAAGTACTATTAATTGATGGCGGTGGATCACTTCGCCGTGCACTTCTCGATGCCAAAATTGCAGAAGTCGCTGTAGCTAATAACTGGGAAGGTATCATCGTTTACGGTACTGTTCGTGATGTTGATGCACTAGAGGATTTAGACATTGGTATCCAAGCATTAGCCTCGATTCCTGTTGGCGCTGACAGCAATGCAGTGGGTGAACTAGAAATCCCGGTAAACTTTGGTGGTGTAACTTTCTTACCAGGCGATCACGTCTATGCTGACAACACTGGTATCATTCTTTCACCAGAGCCGCTAGACATCGACTAATCTGATAGAGAACAGGCGCTATTGAGCCATTTTATAAAGTCAGTTCTATAAAGTTAGTTCGTTTATTTCAGTCTCGAGCCAGCTCAAGATGATTTAAAAACCAGTCCTAAGTGACTGGTTTTTTTGTGCCTGTATTTATCCGTTAAGCTCTATACCTCTCTCCCCTACTTGCGAATAGGATTAATCCGCTTAAACTAACGGCTATCAGAGCTAACAATAAGAATAATAACATGCAGCATTTGACACTCTTCAACCAAGCCACACTTCTAACGCTGCTCAATACACGCGATGGCGAAACCAAGCTAGGACAAAGAGTTCAGCTTGCGGATCACAATTTAGATCTCAGCAGTAATTTGGCGCTGGCTAAACAAAATGGTGCGCGCTTTGCTCTTATCGGAATAGGAGAGGATATTGGTCCTCGGGCTAATTTAGGCAGAGGAGGCGCAACCGATGCATTTGATAGCGCCATGGGCCAATTTCTTAATCTGCAGTCAAACCGATTCCTCTGTGGCCAACAATGCTTAGTACTAGGGCAAATTAATACCCAAGATCTTCAGCTTCCTAATAACGCGTCAGCTGATGAGTTACGCAACAATGTCGAGCTATTGGACGAGCGAGTCATGCTAATTCTGTCTCAGGTCTTTAGCGCCGGACTCGAACCTATCGTCATTGGAGGCGGGCATAACAATGCCTACGGCTTATTAATGGCTGCAAAAAGTGCATTTAAACGCCCTATCGCGGCGGTGAATATGGATCCACATTCAGATTTTAGGCCTAAAGAAGGCCGCCATAGTGGTAATGGTTTTAGCTACGCAGCAGCGTCGGGGGCACTAGGCTATTATCATGTAGTTGGCCTACATGAACTAAAAAATAGCGAAACGACACTCGAGCAACTAAAAGCTTTTGGTGGCCATTGGCATAGCTTGCAGCAGATCTGGGTTCGTCGTGAGATCAGCCTAGAAACAGCATTAAAAACGATAAGCAAAGATCTTAATAACACCCAACTTCCCGTAGCTATAGAGCTCGATCTTGACGCCATCACTAACATGCCAAGCAGTGCATCCACCGCCGCTGGTGTACCGTTACTCGATGCACTGCATTATGTCAGTTATATCGCCAAACATTGCCCAAGCGCCTACCTGCATTTAGCAGAAGCGGCGCCTAGTTGCCATGTTGCAGGAGCAGAAGCCGGCCACCGTGAAACAGGCCAAAGCATTAGTGAATTGATCTACTCCTACATAAGCGGACGTATTAATGCTCTATAGCCAGTAATAATTATTCAACATTGGTAAAGATTGTGGTGTAATGCGCTGTCAATTTTGCGATAGCCTGCGTCATCACTCATTTTTTTATTATCATTCGATGGATAGTTAACCTTCGTCACAGAGTGGTAGATGAAAGATTCAGCAATCCAGTTCAATGGCTTACAATCGCAACAATTTAATTGCTAACGTTATAGGAATAGATAGATGTCAGAGGACACTCCAAAGAGCACTCACTTCGGTTACAAAACGATTGAAGCAGAGAAGAAAGCCGACATGGTCGCTGGCGTATTCCATTCTGTCGCCGCAAAGTACGACATTATGAATGACGTCATGTCTTTCGGTATCCACCGTATGTGGAAGCGCTTCACTATCGAAAGTGCAGGTGCGCGCCCAGGTATGAAGGTGTTAGATTTAGCCGGTGGTACCGGTGATTTAACGGCTAAGTTTTCTCGCATTGTCGGTGAAACAGGCCAAGTGACGTTAGCTGATATTAACGACTCAATGCTTAAAGTGGGTCGTGAGAAGTTAAGAGATAAAGGTATTGTAGGCAACGTGAATTACGTGCAAGCAAACGCTGAAGCACTGCCTTTTCCTGATAACCACTTTGATATCATCACCATTGCTTTTGGTCTACGAAATGTAACCAATAAAGATGCAGCGATTGCATCAATGCTGCGCGTATTAAAGCCGGGCGGAAAGCTACTGGTACTTGAGTTCTCTAAACCTCAGCATGAAATTATGCGTAAAATTTACGATCTGTATAGCTTTAAAGTACTGCCAAAGATGGGATCACTCATCACCAAAGATGCAGACAGCTATGAATATCTGGCTGAATCTATCCGTATGCACCCAGATCAAGATACCTTAAAGCAGATGATGGAAGATGCGGGCTTTGAACAAGTCAACTACACCAACATGACTGACGGTATCGTTGCCTTACACAAGGGCTATAAATTCTGATTGGACTCACTATGTCTCGTGACCTGCCATTACTTGCCTGCGCCGCGATAGAGATCAGTTTAAATAAGCTGATCTCGCAATCTCCTGAAGACTACGCAAAGTTGCGTACTCTTCACGGCAAGGTCTTATGCATTCAACTATCACAGCTCAACTGGCCGCTTTACTTTTTATTTGCCAAAGAGATCCAAGTTTTCTCTCGCTACGAAGGCGAAGTTACCACTAAAGTGAATGCCGATATCACTACGCTTTACCAGCTGACTGAAGGTGCCAACCTTACCGAGCTGATTAAGCAAGATAAACTCAGTCTCGAAGGTGACTTAAGCCTATTACAGACCTTTAGTCATTATATGCAGCAAATTGAGATTGACATAGCAGAGCCTATCTCACGCTATATTGGTGACGCGCCAACGCACTTTCTTAGCCAAGGCCTCAAACAAGCCAAAAATGACCTGACAGATGTGCTGCGTAAAACTCTCTCACACCTTGGCCAGCTCACAATCGAAGAATATAGGCTCGCTCCTCATAAACTCGAATATATCCATTTAAGTGATAGAATCGATGATTTAGCTGTCGATGTCGACGCTATGGCTACACGAGTAGACCAACTTATCAACAGGGTAAAAATGAAACCATGACAGTAAAAAGTATCAGGCGCGCTTATCACGTCATTCGTACTGCTTTGCATTACGGACTCGATGATTTAATTCCTTCTAAGTTAACGCCTTGGTACTTCAAACTGTTAAGGGGTTGCTTCTTCTGGCTACGAAACCAACACAAAGATAAAGTGGGTGGTGAACGTTTAAAGTTAGCAATGCAGGAGCTTGGGCCGGTTTACATCAAATTCGGCCAGATGCTATCGACGCGTCGAGACCTACTATCTGATGAATGGGCCGAAGAGCTTGCGATGCTGCAAGACAGAGTGCCGCCTTTTGATTCAGCCATTGCGCGTGCCTCTATAGAATCGGAGCTCAATGCCCCTATTGAAACCTATTTCGATGACTTTAACGATACACCGTTAGCGTCAGCTTCTATCTCTCAAGTTCATACTGCAACACTTAAATCTAATGGTGCAGCGGTGGTTTTAAAAGTTTTACGCCCCGATGTCGAACAAAAAGTACATGCTGACATCCTCTTGATGTCGCAAGCAGCCGCTGTCTTAGAAAGTTTACTCGGTGCCAATAACCGCTTACGCCCAGCAGAAGTGATTGAAGACTATCGCACCACAATTGAAGGCGAACTAAACCTCAAGCTTGAAGCCCTTAATGCCATAAAGTTACGTAATAACTTCCTCGATTCCAATGCGTTATATATTCCGTATATGTACGAGGAACTATGCTTTACCCGCCTTATCGTAATGGAGCGCATTGATGGTGTACCCGTTTCAGATAAAGCCGCGCTAGAGGCACAAGGCACTAACTTAAAGTTGCTTGCAGAACGCGGGGTGGAACTCTTCTTCACACAGGTGTTCCGTGATAACTTTTTCCATGCCGATATGCACCCAGGCAATATTTTTGTTAGCCGTGAGCACCCTAACGATCCTTTCTATATCGGTTTGGACTGCGGCATTATGGGCACTTTAACCGATGAAGATAAGCGTTACTTAGCTGAGAATTTTTTAGCCTTTTTCAATCGCGATTACCGCCGTATTGCTCAGTTATATATAGAATCAGGCTGGGTTTCGCCAGATACCGATGTCGGTGCATTTGAACAAGCAGTAAAAGTCGTTTGTGAGCCTATGTTCAACAAGCCACTGGATGAGATTTCATTTGGACACGTTTTACTCGAGCTTTTTAGAACGGCTCGGCGTTTTGACATCGTTGTTCAACCCCAACTGGTACTACTCGAAAAAACCTTGCTGTACATCGAAGGGCTAGGCCGTCAGCTATACCCACAACTAGACTTATGGCAAACAGCAAAACCTTTTTTAGAGCAATGGATGGCGGAGCAAGTTGGGCCAAAAGCAATGGCCGACAAGGTTAAGAAACAGTTACCTTATTGGGCCGAACATTTGCCAGAATTACCAGAGCTTATCTACGACAACCTAAAAATGGGTCGCAACCTATCTAAAAACCAGAATAATTTGTTAGATCGGTATCTCAAACATCAGCAAAAAGCTCATAAAAGTAACTATCTTTTAATTACATCAGCTGTTTTAGTGATCTGTGGCACTATTTTGTTAAACGAAGACGCTACACTATGGCCCTCTTATGGCAGTATTGGCATAGGCATCACTCTGTGGGTGCTCGGATGGCGATCTAGACCAAAGAATCGCAAAATTTAGCTAGACCTAAATAACCAAAGGTTCATAATGGAACCAGTATCTAATTAAGAGGATTCATCCATGGGTGGCATTAGTATTTGGCAACTTCTTATTATTGCTTTGATTGTCGTATTATTGTTTGGAACTAAGAAGTTACGTTCACTAGGCGGCGATTTAGGTGGTGCAGTTAAAGGCTTTAAGAACGCAATGTCTTCTGAAGAAGAAAAGAAAGCTTTAGAAGAAAACGCAACTGACAAACCAACTGCTGACACTGCAAAAGTGACAGAAACTGCAAAAGTTGCAGAGACAGCCGAGAAAAAGGCTGAGTCTAAAGGCAAAGAACAGGCGTAATCGACTATGTTCGACGGTATCGGCTTTATGGAGTTGCTGCTGATTGGGATCTTGGGCCTTGTCGTACTTGGCCCTGAAAGACTCCCAACCGCTGTGCGCTCAATTTCTAGCTGGATCCGCGCCATGAAAAAAATGGCTAACTCGGTAAAAGACGAATTAGAGCAAGAGCTTAAAATTGAGCAACTGCACTCTGATTTGAAAAATGCAGAGAGTCAGGGTTTAAAGAACCTTTCTCCAGAGTTACAGGATTCAATCGATCAATTAAAAGAAGCGGCTCAATCTGTTAATCGTCCTTATCAAGTAGAAGACGTTCCAGCGGCGAAGGATACACCAGCCAAAGAAACCCCTCCTGCAGAGACAAGTGCGACAACGAGTGCTAATTCAGACAAACCTAACGGGTAGTCCATGTCACAACAGCAGCCATTAATTAGCCATTTGCTTGAATTACGCACTAAGTTGCTAAAAGCAATTGGCAGTGTTCTTTTGGTATTTATTTGCTTAGTCTACTGGGCTAACGATATCTACCATTATATGGCCACCCCATTAATGCAAGTTCTGCCTGAATCAAGCAGCATGATTGCAACTGATGTAGCTGCGCCATTTTTTGCCCCTTTTAAATTAACACTGGTTCTGTCGTTTTTTGTTGCAGTTCCTTATGTTCTTTACCAAGTGTGGTCTTTTGTCGCACCTGGTCTATATAAGCATGAAAAGCGTCTGGTTGTGCCATTACTAACCAGTAGCACACTCCTTTTTTATCTAGGTATCGCTTTTGCTTACTATATAGTTTTTCCGGTCGTCTTTGGCTTCTTCGCCAGTGCCGCACCAGAAGGGGTAGAGGTCGCAACTGATATCAGCAGCTATCTAAGCTTTATTCTAAAGTTGTTCTTTGCTTTTGGTTTAGCGTTTGAAATCCCTGTAGCAGTGATTCTGTTATGCTGGGCAGGTGTAACAACACCTGAAGACCTGAAACAGAAACGCCCTTACATTGTTGTTGGCGCCTTTGTTATCGGTATGCTTTTAACGCCTCCAGATATTATCTCACAAACGATGCTAGCAATTCCTATGCTAATTTTGTTTGAAGCAGGTTTGATTGCCGCACGCTTCTACAGCAAAGGTAATCAAGACGACGAAAGCGAAGACGGAGATGAACAGAAAGAATCTGAGTCACAATAGACTTTCTTGTTAAGCTTATAAAAAGGTATTATCTCGTTATAAATCAACAGAGATAGTGCCTTTTTTTTGTTTTTACAGCATTAAACCATCAATAACATTAATGTTTCAATTCGCCTAATAAAATGTAAAATCAGTCTAAAACCTGCTTTATAAAAATAAAAGGAAGTTATTGATGATCAAGCAACACTTATTGCTACTTACCACAGCGTCTTTACTTATCTCAAGCGGCGCCCATGCATCCGTTGAAACTCAGTTAACACAATGCGCAGCAATTCAAGATAAGCTCGAACGATTAATTTGTTATGACAAGCTTTCTTCATCACTAAATTCAACTAAAACTGGACAGCTCCCAGTTACAGAAACCGTCGCCGTTGCGGCATCAACCACTGCCGTCGCATCAACGGCAAACAAAACATCACATGATGACTTTGGCCAAGTAAAAAAAGCCGACAAAGAAGAGATAAGCAAGATCTACCTAGAGGTAGCAAAAGTATCTAAAGATGCTTACGGCGCCTTAAAAATTTCATTTGCCAACGATCAAGTCTGGAAACAAACAGATAACCGCACCTTCCGGATAAAACCAGGGCAAAAAGTCTTTATTGAAAAAGCGGCTTTTGGTTCATTTATGCTAGGTACGGATGACCGTAACACGACTATTCGAGTAAAGCGTCTAAAGTAATGCCTCAATATATGGATATAGCTGTCAATCTTATCGGCAGCTCGCTTGAAAAAGATATTCAACGTGTAATTGAAGATGCGACTAATCAGTCGGTCACTTCTATGGTTGTTATTGGTAGCCACTTAGATGAAAGCAAGCACGCTATCGCCCTATGTGAGCAGTTTCCTGATCAACTCTATAGCACTGCAGGTATTCACCCTCATCATGCCAGTGAATGGCAAACAAGTAGCGCTAACACTATCCGTATGCTTGCACAGTCGCCATGCGTCATTGCCATAGGCGAATGCGGTCTTGATTACAATCGAGATTTTTCACCACGGGATGTGCAGCGAAACGTTTTTGCTAAGCAGCTAGCGCTCGCTGTTGAGCTAGAAATGCCAGTGTTAATGCATGAACGCGATGCTCACCCAGATTTCTTAGCTATTTTAAAAGAATATCGCACAGATCTCCCCGCAGCGCTGCTGCACTGTTTTACAGGCAATATGCAGTCTCTCGAAGCTTATATAGAGCAAGATATTTATCTTGGGGTTACTGGGTGGGTTTGTGATGAGCGCCGTGGCCAAGAGCTGGCTTCGATTGTCCCGTATATTCCAGATAACCGTCTTCTTATCGAAACAGACAGCCCATACCTTTTACCAAGAAGTATGCGGCCAAAGCCTAAGTCGAGTAAAAACGAACCCAAATATCTACCTTATATCGCTCAGTATATTGCCGATCTAAAAAAACAAGACATGAGTACTTTTGCAGATAATACCTATAAAAATAGTCGCCGTTTTTTTGGATTGGATTTTTAATGCTTTTTCACTTTCAGCTTATTGCTCTTATCGCTCTATTCAGCTTTTCTAATATCGTCAATGCCGAAAACCACCAATTTGTCAGTGAACAACACACCACAGAGGTTCAGCTATCACCTCAGCTATATATTGCTGAGGCACTGCCAGACTCGAACATACAGCAAGCCGTAAACTTTACAGAGCGACAATGGCAACCATACGATCCTAAAAGCATCACAGGGATTGGGCAAAAATCGTATTGGGTTAGGTTCAGTCTTAAGCTGCAGAACCATGAACCTAGACAGCAGATTTTGTCGATAACCAACCCGCATATTGATTATATTGAGCTATACCATTTTAACCGTTCGACTCTAGTGGAGCAGCTGAATGTCGGCGATAACTATCCCTTTAGTCAAAGACCTATTCTAAGCACTGACTTTTTATACCCTTTTAACAGCCAACAACATGATAGCCATAGATTCTACTTACGAATAAAGGGGACTGGCTCAGCGTACCTCCCTATCACCTTATGGAACAGCGACGCTTATTATCAAAATGCGGAGCAGCAGTCTATTTTCTATGGTTTTCAGATAGGTGTACTGATGGCTATTGGTATCTTTAGTTTACTGATTGCCATCACATCCAATTCATTCAGTTATAGCTATTATGCAGGTTATGTACTTTCTATTACTCTATTTGTCGCGACCCTGCACGGCTTAGCCTTTCGATTTATTTGGCCAAATTGGCCGATTTTTCAAGAGTACGCATTACCAGCCCTGCTAAGCTTATCAATGATGTTCGCCTTCCTGTTCTCAGAGAAGGTTATGCAACTAAAACATCACAACCAAGCCATGCTAAGGCTCTGCCGTTCCAGTGCAGCCCTTTCTGTATTGCTGCTGTTTCTTGGCTTACTACTTAACTACACGGCCGCGCTAATTATTAATATTTACGCCGTCATGTTTGCAAGCCTTATGCTGATGTATATGTCGGTGACCCAAGCAATTAAGGGCTACAAGCTAGCAAAACTATTTGCGATTGGCTGGGCGGGCATGATGCTAGGTGCGTTGATATCCGGGGCTATCTATTTAGGCCTGCTCAATTGGACTATTGACCCTAAAACCCCTTTTTTGGTTGGACTAAGCATAGAAGTTATTTTTATGGCTGCGCTATTAGCCATCCGCTATAACGACGAACGCTTATCTAAACAGAAAGTCCAAAAAGAGGCCTTAGCCCAAGCAAAACTTGCCAAAGACAATAAAGAAGAAGCGCTACGAATTGAAGCCAGAAGTAGTGAGCAATTAGCCCAAATGGTACAAGAGCGAACCCTTGAGTTAGAGATTGCTTTAAGAGAGCTTAATGAAGCGAATCAAAAGCTCACCGAACAGACAACAAAAGACAGCCTTACCGGCGTGAAAAACCGTAATTCATTTGATCGGCGTATTATTGCAGAGGGCCGAATTAGCCGTAGGCAGCAGTCTCCAATGGCAATTTTGATGCTTGATTTGGATCGTTTCAAATCAATTAATGACTCCTACGGTCACCTTGCTGGTGACCACGCCTTACGAGTGGTCGCTAATAAATTAAAAGAAAACTTAAAGCGACCAACCGATCTAGTATCACGTTTTGGTGGTGAGGAGTTTGCTATTATATTACCCAATACTGATCAAATTGGTGCTGAGCAAGTCGCTGAGACAATTAGAAAAGTTATCGATGAACTCGTTATTTACTGGGAAGGCAATGCCATCCCTCTAACGGTAAGTATTGGGGTGAGCAGTGAAATTGTCACCTCAGAAGAACATACCACCTTGTTATTAGAACAGGCTGATAAAGCACTTTATCAAGCCAAGAATGAAGGGCGTAACCGTATTAAGTTATACAGCCCTGAACAAGATTAATATCACCATCGTCTGGAGCCTAATGTGAATATTATTACCAGTGCCTACCCACAACGTAGAATGCGTCGTATGCGCAAACATGAATTTAGTCGCCGCTTAATGGCTGAAAATCGATTAACAGTTAACGATTTAATCTACCCAATGTTTGTTCTCGAAGGGAACAATCGCACAGAGCAAGTCGCCTCAATGCCTGGTGTTGAACGATTATCTATCGATCTTCTGCTTAAAGAAGCCGAAGAGCTAGTGGAACTAGGTATTCCTCTGATCGCTCTTTTCCCAGTGACTCCAGCTGAGAAAAAGACTTTGATGGCCGAAGAAGCCTACAATGCAGATGCCTTAGCACAGCGTGCTGTGCGCGCACTGAAAGAAGCCTTCCCTCAGTTAGGTGTGATGACTGACGTAGCACTTGATCCGTTTACGACTCATGGTCAAGACGGCATCATTGATGAAACCGGCTACATCATGAATGACATTACAACTGAAATTTTAGTAAAACAGGCACTATCACATGCTGAAGCTGGTGCAGATATTGTTGCGCCATCAGATATGATGGATGGGCGTATTGGCGCGATTCGCCAAGCGCTAGAAGAAGCTGGTCACGTTAACACCCAAATCATGGCGTACTCAGCTAAGTACTCTTCAAATTACTACGGACCTTTCCGTGATGCCGTTGGCTCAGCAGGAAACCTTAAAGGTGGCAATAAGCATAGCTACCAAATGGATCCAGCTAACAGCGATGAAGCCCTGCATGAAGTCGCTCTAGATATTCAAGAAGGCGCTGATATGGTTATGGTTAAGCCTGGCATGCCATATTTAGATATCGTTCATCGTGTCAAGACTGAGCTCGCTGTACCCACTTTTGCTTACCAAGTAAGCGGTGAATACGCGATGCACATGGCTGCAATTCAAAATGGTTGGTTAGCTGAGAAAGCTATCGTTATGGAATCATTGCTTTGCTTTAAACGGGCAGGTGCAGATGGCATTCTAACCTACTTCGCTAAACGCGCTGCTCAGTGGTTAAAAGAAGACAAATAATTTAACCTAGTCATTAAAAAGCCAGAGAATGCCTCTGGCTTTTTCATTCTCCCTTCATATTAGCCTCACCCCTTATTTCCAAACCACCCACTAGACTCTTGCTCCTTTGAAAAACCAAGTGTTCTGTTTGCTACTAGAGCGTACAACAAAAAAACCTGATTTATACCAAACTGGAAAATTAACTGGTCACACTTGCCCAATCCCTAGAACACAATTTTGTCACTCGCTCTGAACTCTCAGTAAAGGTATTCCAAGCCTCACACACACTATCGACAATATCTTCATAATTTTTGAAAACTCTATTAGCAAGGCAGTGTTGCCGCATCCAGCTCCATACTTG